>JBBTVH010000105.1:0-2723 GCA_038063355.1 Patescibacteria group bacterium
GCTCCGCTCCGGTTCGTGGCAGGCCACTCTGGCACGCTTCCAAGACAATCATAGCAAAAATGATATCGCCGCGCCCGGGGCACAGCACCTGCGGAGGGGTGCTGCTGAAGGATTATGTGGCAGCCGCTTCCCGCAATCGTTCCAGCAGCTGATCGTTTCCCGGAAGCTGTTCCCCGCTCACGGACCGTTTCTTCCAGTCATCGCGCACGGATTCCAGATAGCCGGTATCCGCAGCAAGCCGTGCCACGTAGGCGCGCGCCGTCGCAGCGAAGCGCGTCGTTTTCAGATGATGGGTCATTTCGTAGATGGCACTGACAAACGCGTCTTCGCCTCCGGCGATTTCCGTGCGGACTTCGTCTTCCACGGCGTCGATGATGCTTTCGCAATCGAGCCCCGCCATCAAGAAGAGATCCGTATCGGTTGCCGAGGGGTAGTACCGGTTTACCCCTAGGCGCCGCAGCGTGCACGGAAGCGCGAAATCGGCGATCACGTCTGCCACCTGGGTCGCGAGGCCTCCTTCCGATGAATGATCTTCAACGACGATCAAATGACGGGTTTCGAGTGCAGACTGGATAATCGCCGAGGCATCGAGCGGGCGGACGCAGGCGACATTCAACACACGCACCCGTGGCGTTGTAGAGACGTCCCGTTGGGACGTCTCCCCGGATGATATTTGTTTTGCCGCCTCAATCGCTGCATGGATCGTGATGCCCGTGGCAATGACAGTGACGGTATCGCGAAGGTCGCCGTGACCCGCAACGATGTCCGCTTTTCCATCAAAGACATAATCCGGTCCGTAGAGAGGGGAGCCGTCTGGCTTGAGGATCTGCGGATGGTTGCTGCGCGGCGAAAAGGCGAAGACGTTCGTGTGTCCTTCCGCGATCAGCTCCATCGCTTTTTCCGCAGCAGCAGCTGCTTGGTTACTATCGGCTAGGCTCCAGACCTGCGTGTTATCAAAAGGAATATTGAGGTAGTGGCGTTCCTGATGCGTCTCGCCGTCCTCGCCGACGCTCAAGCCAGAGTGCGTGCAGTCGTGGAGCACGCTGCAGCGTGTGTGGCCGCAGTTCACGTCGATGAGGCGGGCGGAGGCGCGAGCCTCATTCGTGCCGAATGCCGCGAAGGTGTAGGTGACCGGAAGCAGTCCGGCCTGGCGCATGCCGGCGGCCATCATCGCCATGTTCCCTTCGGCGACGCCGACGTTGATCACACGGTCAGGAAAACTTTTCTCTACTTTATCGAATCCTCCTGAGGCCGCGAGGTCGGCATGCAGGACGACAATCCTCGGATCCGCATTCATCAGGTTCAGAAGATGCGTCGCGCCGAAATCTTTTCGGGCCGCACCTTTCTCCGTGGTGACTGCACGCTTGTACCCATTTTTCTGAAGATCAGA
Organism: Patescibacteria group bacterium; assembly: GCA_038063355.1. Taxonomy (GTDB): domain Bacteria; phylum Patescibacteriota; class Gracilibacteria; order Peribacterales; family Peribacteraceae; genus 2-12-FULL-55-11. The sequence goes on from JBBTVH010000105.1 coordinate 1,391, forward strand.
AACCTTCCATTCCAGTGCCCTATCTGGCCCCTGGCCCTTGGCCATTGCGTCCTTGCCCTGCTCATACCGTTTCTTCTCTTCCTTCCGATATTGTTCATAGGTGCTGATCGCTTCGTCAAAATCCGGCAGTGTCTTCAGTACTGCGGCCGCGTCATCTTTCGAAAGAGGGGAGCCATGGAAGTTCTTTTTTCCCGTGTTGCTTCCTTCCTCCATCATTGTGATGCCGTGGCCCATGGTCGTGTAGTAACAGATGAAGATCGGCGCGCCTTTGCCGATGCACTGATCCGCTGCGTCGAGCGCTGCGACGACCTGCGCCGGATCATTCCCATTCTGGACTTCGATGACCTGCCATCCCGCAGCTTCCGCGATCTTCGCGAAGTCGGCGGCGACCGTGGCGCTCGGAAGGCCCGAAAGCTGGATATCGTTCCAGTCGCCATGGACCACGAGGTTATCCACCTTCAGATGTGCCGCAAGGCGGAAGGCTTCCATGACCTGGCCTTCCTGAGAATCGCCGTCGGCGAGGAGAACGTCGACTTTTGGCATTTTCGATTTTCGATTTGCAATTTGCGATTGATGCAAATACTGATAGCCGAAGGCGACGCCGAGCGCGTTACTGACCCCTTTTCCCAGCGGGCCCGTGCCAAACGGAATATCGCCGATGCCGGCTTCGACGTGGCCCGGAAGGCCTGATGGCGTGCGGAAGGTATCGATGATGCTTTGCGGGGATGCGAGACGTGTATCTTTCCCTTCGCGCCCGAACATCCACTGCAGGCCATAGGCAAGAAGCGAGAGATGTCCGGCGCTGTACCGAAGTGCTTCATCCACTCCCGGATCGCGGCGCTTGCTGAGGAAATAGGCGAAGGTGAACGCAGAGAGTGGGCCGCCCGGATGTCCGGAAGCGTGTGCGGTGGGAGCACGGACGCAAAGATGGCGCATGATGGTCTGGGCAGTTGAATATGCCTTCGTGTCATCTGCAGAAAGTTTTGCCGCTTCTTTGGGCCCGATCCAGATGCTTTTCGGAGCGGACGCCTGGCCCAAAATCCGCTGCACGGACATCGGCACTTCACTTACGGGTTTGCCGAGGAGGGTCTTCAGGTCCGGGCGACTTGTCATGTCGTGCGCAGTCTAGGGACAGGGCGGGAGAGTGGGAAGAGTCGGAAATAATGCGGATAAAAAGTCCGACTTCGGCTCCGGCCTCCGCCGAGACGAGTTGCAAATTGAAGGAAAGTGTTTTGCAACCTGCAATTTGCACCATCCGATTGTGCTTTGTCGAGCGCAGTCGCAATCGACGAATTTTGGCTTCCGGTTGCTGTCAAGTTGGCAATAGAGAATC
>JBBTVH010000106.1:0-713 GCA_038063355.1 Patescibacteria group bacterium
GAAAAAAATTACCCTCTTGACTATGCCTACTCAACACTTGACGCGAATGCTGTTGACGGAATTGCGCAGAAAATCCGTGACCTACTACCGATGGTCTATGGAGAGGAAGTCATTCAGGCCGGTGAAAATGTTTTGAGAAATCTGCAGGTGACGCCGTGGAACCCCCAGGCGCATATACCCGTTGTGCGATTCAACGCGGGAAATAACTAGACGTTTATTTCTTCTTCGCCGAGCTGACGAACTGGTCTTCCGTCATCGCGGGGGAGACGCGGCGGACTTTAGCGAGGATTTCCTCTTTGGCGACTCCGGTGGCGGAGGCGTAGTGTATGCGGAGTTTTGCCAGTTTGGCTTTGCGCTTGCGGCGTGCGTGGATTTCTCGTTGGCGGATGCGGGACATAAAGGAGAGGAAAAAAACGTGGACGCAGTATCGCAGAAAGGCCTAGAAAGGAAAGGGAGATGGTCGTTGAATGCCACGCCCATCGACCCTTGACTTTTTCAAATAAATACTTAGGATGGCTTGGCTCTTTTACAGAATCGTGGGGTTCAAGCAGTGAATCAAGACATCGCTATGAAGTGCCGGGTGGAGTGCCCGGACAGTATCGATTGAGGTTCATTGCTTTAGACCCCAAGGAGGTTCAGATGTTGGAGTCGCTCCGTAGCGGAATGGTCCTAAGAATGACCGAAGATTTGAAAGCCGGAACATTGCCCCCCTA
>JBBTVH010000106.1:723-3294 GCA_038063355.1 Patescibacteria group bacterium
GCACTTACCATGTTTGACATGGAAGTGCAGCAGGCAATCACATATGCAGGTATTTTCGGAGGATCAAACGTTTAGCGATGCTGGGGTCTCCGGGGTGGCTGATGTCTCAGACGTCAGTCACCCCACCCTTTATTATTATTGTTCCATCATCTTCATAATCCTCTCCAGATGCTCCTCGGCATTCTGGTACTCCGGATCTTCATAGAGAATGATCCGAAGATTTTTTACCGCATCGGGAAGCATTCCTGTTTCCGCCTGCACCGCGGCTAGCCGATACCGTGCTTCGAGGTCGCGTGGTTTCAATGCCAGATACAGCGCGAGGTGTTCACGCGCTTCCGGAAGCAATCCGTACTTCTGCGCCGTTACGCCCAAGTTATAGTGCGCATCCGCCGACTCCGGTGCGCGTTCCACCGCTTTGCGGTATGCCGTCAGCGCTTCTTCGTGCATGCCGCGCTCGTCGTAGAGAAGCCCGAGGATGTTCCATGCCTTGATCTCTTCATCAAAAGCCGGACGCCCTTCGGGGATGGCTTGGAGTCCCGCTTGGATCGCCTCCATTGCCCTTTGCGGATCACCTTCTTTACGCCAGTAAAGGGCGATATTTACAGAGGCAGAGGTCAGCGTGGGATCCGTCGCCCTTGCTCGTTCGTAGGTTGCCAGTGCCTCTTCTTTTTTGCCGTTCTGATACTGCGCGGCTCCGAGATTATTCATCGCAACTGAGAAGTCCGGATGCAACTTCAGCGCGCGGGTATAGAGAGCGGCGCTGTCACTCCAGGTCATCGCTTGTGCAAACGATGTTCCCGTCATGATCACCAAAAGTATCGTCCCAATGATGGCGCGCATTCTCGTGCTGATCCGATCAAGAAGCGGCAAGACGATGGTCACGGCCGCCAGCGCAATACCGATGATGCCGATATACGCGTAACGATCCGAAGCGAAGTAGAGTGTTCCTTTTTTCCAGAAGTTCATGAAGCTCGGGGCGACGGAAAGTACGTACAGCGCGAGCCCGAAGGTGAAGAGGGGAAAACGCTTGCGCACTGTCCATGCGGCCACGATCAACGCAAGAACCATCACGATCGCAATGATGGATTCCGGCGCGGCGATCGTCACCGGAGAAAATTGCGGCTGATACACCGTCAGTCCTGTGGGTGCGAAGAACTTCCAGAGGTAAAACCCGAGCCCTTTACAGGAGAGAAGGAACTGCTCCATGAGTGTGAGCTCCTTGAGTTGCAATGTTTTTCCAAACATCGCGATGATGCCGAAGAAAACTGCCGCTATTCCGAAAGGCATGAATTCGACCGAGCCCTTCCTGAAGCGGAAATCCCGTCTTATGAGATCCAGAAGAAGAATCGAGAAGGGGATCAGGATAATGGACACTTACGAGAGCAATGCGAGCACATAGATCGAAATGCTCAATCCGTAGTATCGCTTCGATCCGGTGTCGCGGTACAGCAGGAAGAGCAGCACAGAAAGCAGAACAAGAAATCCCGAGAGAAGATCTTTCCGTGCGGCCGCCCAGGAGACGGCTTCGGCCTGCAGGGGGTGGAGCGCGAAGAGCGTGGCGATGAAGAGCGCGGCGCCATCGGAAAGCTTGAGGCGCTTCATCACGAAGAACACAAGCGTGATGCTCCCGAGGTGCAACAGCAGGTTATCGAAGTGATAGAGGTATGGGTGGAGTCCGGTCAGTGTGTATTCCATCTGATAGGTCATCAAGGTCAGCGGTACGTAGAGTTCCGGGTCGTAACTGCGGAAGACCTGGAAGATATTGCGGGGATTGAGTCCGTGGACTTTGTCGTTCTGGACGATCAGAAGCAGATCATCGAGCGACACGAAGTCATGCAGAAACACTCCGGGAAGATAGACCGCAGCCGTCAGCGCGAGGATCCCGATCAGAATGCGGCGAGATGTCATGGCTTACAGCATAGAACGGAATTCTTTCTCTCCGATGATTGTCACGCCGAGTTTCTTCGCATCATCTTCTTTGCTGCCCGCTTCTTCTCCCATCAGCAGAAAATCCGTCTTTTTGCTCACCGCAGAGCTCACTTTGCCGCCGCGGTCTTTGATCATCTCTTTTGCCTCTTCGCGCGCGAGCGCGGGAAGCGTTCCCGTGAGCACAAACGTCTTTCCCTCGAAGACCTGCTGCACACGGCTCTGTTTGGGGAGCAACGACACCACCCCGCCGTTGCCCAGTTTATGGAGCAGTGCGCGGTTATCTTCATCCCCAATCCATTCCTTGAGCGATTCCGCCACCACGGGCCCGATGCCGTTGATGACGGCAATCTCTTCCATGGAACTCTTCTGCAGTGTCGCCGCTACATCTTCCATCGTCACGCCGCGGACTTCTACGGTGTGCGTTCCGGCTCCAAAGAGCGATGTTTGTGTCGCCGCGTCGCGTTCTTCCACGGTCAGTTTCCGTTCGGGCCAGGGAAGATTGCGCGCAATGAGTTCGGCCGTTTCTCTACCGATGTGGCGCATCCCCAGTCCGAAGAGGAGACGATCCAGCGGGATCTTGCGTGCGCGTTCGATGGCGGCGAGCAGCTTCTCCGTTTTCTTCTCCTTGAAAAGCGGTAGTCC
>JBBTVH010000107.1:0-2125 GCA_038063355.1 Patescibacteria group bacterium
TGGTAGCGTTCCTGAGGTGTGTAGGGGCATTGCGCGCAATGCCCCTACGGATCCTGTAACTAATGCCCCATAGCATTTCGCCAAACCCGCAAACACCGCGGCGGAAGAGGCAATGCCGATAGCAGGAGGAATCGCGGAGCGGATGACGATAGAGACCGATTCCGGAATCGCATCGGCGAGATTACGGAGCGCAAGAAATTCTTTCGTGAGCCGGAGATGCTCTTCGATGCGCACGGTATCTTTCTCTTTCAGAACTTTTTCGGTTCCATCGGGCAGAAACGATTGGAGTTTGAAAACAGGGGAGTGTTCGACGGTCACTTCCACGCCCGGGCTATCCAGCGTCATCGAGCAGCTATCGGCTGCGGGAAGACGATAGGCGTCGTGGCGGTTGCCCCAGTACTTAATCAAAGCGATGTTGGGGGTGGAGTGAACTTTTATCATTATATGAATCATGAATTGAAAATTGAAAATTGAAAATGAAAAATAAGGTGAATTTTCAATTTTACATTTTCAATTTTCAATTTTAAACGCGATCACCATTCCACTGCCTCCTGTTCGGCCACCAGCTCCTATAACTTTTGCGCTCCCTCCTTCTTGTTCAATTTTTTTGATCATACTTTGCGTCTTCTCATTCACAATTCCCAGATGTATCTGTGCTTGATGATGATCGCGGATGATCTTCGAAAAATCTTCTCCTTTGACGAGCCGTGGCGCGCATGCGCCGATGGCATGGATGGCTTCTTCAATCTGCGCTTCGCCCGCGACGTGCCGTGACAGCATCCACGTCACAAGCACCGGTGTCGTTTCGTTTGGTGCTCCGGTATCTATCAACTCCGCGTGTGCGAGGGCATCGGTGACTTCCCTCGGCAAGGTGATGATTCCGGGCGGCTGTCCCTTTTTGAAGTACAGAGGTTTCTCCTCCCAAATCACGGCGAAGTCGATGCCGCTGTGGCTGGGATTTACGAAGTTTTCTACCGCGAGAATTTTTTCGCGATCTCCGCCCAATACACATCGGCCGATGGCAATAGTCAGCGCCGTCGAAGATCCCATGCCTTTGCCGAGGGGGATCGAGTTTTTGATGTGTAGCGTTCCCGGCACTATCGTTGATTGCTTTGCGCAGGCATCCAGAATCTTCTGGACGTACGCTTCGGCTTTCTTCGAATCGCCCGTGGCACCTTCCCAGATGATCTTCCAATCGGCGCCGCCCGGTTCATACGTCACTTCCACGCGGAACTCTGCGGGAACCGCGATGCCGGGGTGGCCGAAGACAACGGCATATTCGCCGCAGAGGATGATTTTCCCCGGGGCCGATGCGGAATGAGAACTCGTCATGATTATGATCCGTAGCGCCGCTTTCGCTGTTCCAATTCCGCCACCGCGGCTTCTACGTCTTTCTCCGTGAAATCCGGGAAGAGTTTTTCCGAGAAGATCCATTCCGCGTACGCAGTCTGCCACAGGAAGAAATTACTTGTTCGCTTTTCGCCGGAAGTACGGATAATCAGATCCATGTCGGGAAGTTCGGGATGATCCAAACTTTGGCGAAGGGATTCCTCTGTGACTTCTGCTGTTTGATCGTTTGCTTGTTTGCTTGTTTGCTTGTGGATGCATTTGTTCATCGCTCGGAGAATTTCATCTTTTCCACCGTAATCTACTGCGAGGTGCAGCGTGAATTCTTTCTGGTCTTTCGTTTCTTCTTCGACGTTTGCGATCAGCTTCGCGAGAGATTCCGGAATGCGGTCGCATCGGCCGGAGTGGAGGAAGCGGGTCTTCTGTTCCATAAATCCTTTGCGCTCCTTGGCGAGATACTTCTCGAGCATCGTCATCAATTGCGCGATCTCTTCCGGGTCGCGCTTCCAGTTTTCTGTAGAAAAGCACCAGACAGTGAGAGCAGAAACGCGCGGATCTTTTCGGCACCACTCTGTAATCGTCCGGAAGTTTTCGATCGCCTGCTCGTGGCCTTTCCAGGGATGTTTCCCTTGAGCTTTTGCCCAGCGGCGGTTGCCGTCGGGAATGATTGCTAGGTGAAGAGTGTTTTGAATCGTATCCATGTGATGAGCGCACTCATGTTAAATGGTTAAATGGTTAGGAAGTCGCTTGCGAGCCATTTAGCCATTTAACCATATAA
>JBBTVH010000108.1:0-1269 GCA_038063355.1 Patescibacteria group bacterium
GTCTTATCAAAGGCAATCTTACATCGCGCGGAACGCTTTCCGGCGCCGCTCTTACGGTGATGGGGGGAACAAGTTACCTGATGGGGAATGTGGGGATTGGGACGACGAGTCCCTTAGTAGCTTTGCACGTTAAAGGATCTGCTGCGACAGAGATTATGGTCGAAGGTGGGTCTACAACGAATGGCGCTGACATTTCCTACAGAGCAGGTGGAACATACTACTGGGCTGTTGGAAAAAACGGCGCAGGTGCAGATTTTGAATGGTACGACTATCAAGGAACAGCTGGTACTCGTATGGTTTTACAATCAAGTACTGGAAATCTTGGTATCGGCACCACCACCCCCACAGAAAAACTCGAAATCATCGGCACGGCATCCGGCCGCATCCTCCATGCCCAAGACTCCCTCACATCCTCCGGCACCCTCGTCTGGGAAGGCTCCGCCTCCGGAGCTTCTCTCTGGGTTTCTTCCTTCGAAGGAGCTGGCCTCACCGACTGCGACGCTTCCACACAGAAGGTCATCTGGGACGACACCCTCAACAAGTTCTCGTGTGGCACGGACAGCGACACCACCTACACCGCTGCCCAAGGTCTTACCCTCAACGGCTCCAATGCCTTCAGCCTGAGTTCTTCCTTCTCCGGCACGGCGCTCGAGATCCTCGGCACCGCCTCCGGCCGCATTCTCCATGCCCAGGACGAACTCCGCTCCTCCGGCTCTCTCATTGTCCAAACCACCGGTCTCATCAAAGGCAATCTCACATCGCGCGGAACACTTTCCGGAGCGGCCCTCACCGTAATGGGTGGAACGAGTTATTTGATGGGGAATGTGGGGATCGGAACGACGAGTCCCCTCAATAAATTCCACACCAATCTCACGACCGGACAACTGGCACTCTTCGGTGGTACAGCACTCGGCATCTCCGATCAGAATTATGCCGGTATTGTGTTGGGGTATAGCGAGGCCGGTCCCACATATCAGAAAAGCGCCATTGTTCAGATGCAGACTGGCGATGCGGGCGCTCGCGGGACAATACTTTTCCTCAATAATAATGGCCTGAACAGCACGAATGCTTCGCTCTCCGACGCGCGCATGGCAATCACCGCCGCCGGGAATATAGGTATCGGCACCACCACCCCCACCGAAACCCTCGAAATCATCGGCACCGCCTCCGGTCGTATCCTCCACGCCCAAGACTCCCTTACCTCTTCCGGCACTCTCGTCTGGGAAGGCTCCGCCTCCGGCGCTTCTCTCTGGGTTTCTTCCTTCGAAG
>JBBTVH010000109.1:0-1634 GCA_038063355.1 Patescibacteria group bacterium
AACGGATGGCATGGCTGCCCTGGGCGGGTATGGGAGCGGCTGCCGTGGTCCTCGTCGTGCTGATTATGGTGACGCTGAAGCCGGGAAAGTCGCCACAAGCGTGATCATCCTCACCACCGATACACCCGCACCGCCCTCTCGCTCCCCATCCACGGAACCTTCACTTCTTTTTCCGGTGTTTTTCCGGGAATCTTGAAAACGTACGCAATCACCCGCGTCCCGGGGCGTAGCTCCTGGTCGAATTTTTCCTTAAGCTTCTCCATCAAACTCGGAATCAGATAGAGGAACACACAGTCAGCATCCTGAAGATCGCAGCGGAGAATATTCTGAAACCGCAGATGCACCTTCTGCCGCGATGCGAGAATGTTGAGACGTCCCAAAGCCCACACGGTCGGAATCAATTCACACCCGATCGCCGTGATGCCGGGTTCCTTTCGTTTCGCGGCAATGAGTAAACGCGCGTCCCCCGCTCCAAGATCATAGACACAGTCTCCGGACTGGAGATGGGCGAGCTTCACCATCTCTTTGACGACCGCATGAGAAGTCGGCACATAGACCACCGGCATCCACAGATGCGCGATGAAGGTAACGGCGATGAGAAGCGTCATCACGACAAGGCCGGCGAGCGCGAGATCGGCGAGTACGGGAAAAGCCTACCCGTCTTGCGTTGGGGAGGCATCCCGATCCGGAAATGATGTTCTGGATATTCTGGTGGCAATTACGCTGCCATGGACTCGTCTGCAACCGGAGCCTCGGCCACGTCGTCATTGCCGGAGACGGCGCTGACGTTTTCAGCCTTGGGTCCCTTGTCGCCTTTGACGATGTCAAACTGCACTTTCTGGCCGATATCGAAGTTCTCATACTGGCCGTTGCAGGCGCTGTGATGGAAGAACACATCGTCGGATCCCTCGACGGTGATGAATCCGAAACCCTTTTCGGTCTTGGTCTTGATAATACCTGTCGTCATGTAAGGTGGAGTAGAAAAAATAGAAGTGTCTAAAAGACAGGTAAGTGTAGCACTATTTCATGAGATATAGATACCCAGCCCCAAGAAAAATCTGGAGATAATTTTTTGGGATGTAATTATGAGACGTGATATTCCTTCATAGCCAACATGGCTGTGCGCATGACGGAGATTATCTCCTGTAAATCACTCCTTTCCCTATGCCGCTCTTCCTCAGCTTTCCTGCTCGGACGAATGCGCTCAGGTCGTTTTTGAGCGTGGGCCGCTTGATGCGCGGCACGCGATCAGCGATCTGCCCGATAGAAAGTGTATCCGTACCGATGGCCTTCAAAATGAGTTCTCTGCGAGCATCACGATGGAGCTTTTCGCCTGGAATGGGAGGCAGGGGTTTGCCTTCTAGGACTCGAAGCATCGTCTCTTCTGTTTGAATCAGCTCTTGTGCGAGCATGCGCACGAATGCCTCTGTGGATCCTGTACTGTCCGCATGTTCGAGGCTCTGCAGATAGTCCCTGCGTTTGTTGTTTCGAACCACACAGGGTGGATATCCTGCCTGCATAAGGAGCAGGTTCATGAGGAGGCGTGCCATACGCCCATTGCCGTCATCGAAGGGGTGAATGCACACGAAGCGATAGTGGAAAAGCCCCGCACGTTCCACAGAATGGAGATTCTC
>JBBTVH010000110.1:0-4558 GCA_038063355.1 Patescibacteria group bacterium
CATGCAGAAGAGCACACGATCACTTCGCCTTGAGCAAAACACCCCAAAGGTCTGTTACATGGATCGCCTGAGGGCTTCTCAGAACAGACGAAAGCATTGCTATACCCTGCTCGGTGAATGCATATGGCCTCTGTCGAAGCGACATTTTTGCTGAAGAATTGGTTATCACAATTTGTGATATCCAATTCTTGAACTCTTTTGGAGAAAGCTGAAACATAAAGTCTTTTGGAAATCTTTCGCGGTTGCGCTTCACTGCCTGGTTCAAAGTTCCCGTAGTTACTCCGTAAAGGCTCGCTAGGTCGCGATCCAGTATCACTTTCTTTTTTCGGATCAGAAGAATCCTCTGCTCTATCCGTTCAGCGGGAATGGCCAGTGATACTGAAGATGAAGGGGGATTCATATGATCAGACGTGAAAGGTGTACGACAGGCGAGTGAATATACCACTGCCCTATTGCTTTCATGGGTGTACGTACGTACACTCGGGTGTATGCCCCGCACCTTTGACAACGATGGCAGCAGCGCGCTTTCGCATCAAAGGTGCGGGGCCAGTGTCGTGATCGACTGTGCATCGTCCGAGCACGCCGACGATCTCATCGCGTGGCTGCGGCAGTCCCCGCGCGGGCATGTCATCTCCGTCCGACTCCCCTCCCACTGCCCGGATCACTCCCCTGCTGACCGCCGGATCCATGGGCAGCTTCTTTCCCTCGGATGCTCTGTCACCCTGACAAAACCCTCCAAATAGTTGACATAACTCTAATTATGATTTATAAGATGCATCCTTCATACGTAAGAACATGAATCCCCCTTCGTCTCAATCTCTGCAATGACCCGCGATACACGCTCCATCGGCTTCGCTTTCCTCCTCTCGGTTCTCCTGGTGAGTGCCGCAGCAAGCGTGCCGTATTGGGTGGGGATTTAGCGAGGGATACGAACAAACTTCCTCTTCCCCACTTTATACGTCCCCGCAGTCGCCGCCGCATTCACATCGGTCACCGCTTTGTCATCGCAATGAATTCCCTTCTGTTCCATCAATCTGCGTCCATCGGACTTTGAAGTAATCAATTTCTCGCGCAGCAGAAGATCCAGAAGGAGCTCCCCTTTTTTGCCTTTTACTTCAGGAATATCCGAAGGCATTTCTTTGTCCGTAAATACTTTAGTAAATTCTGCCGCAGCCTTCTTTGCAGCTTCTTCCCCGTGATACATACGGACGATTTCTTGTGCGAGCTGCTTTTTAAAGGTCATAGGATTTTCCTTCTTATTGTTTCCGATCCTCGCGATCTCCTCCATCGGAATATCCGTGCAGCACTCCATGTACGTGGTAATCAGGCGGTCTTCGATCCTCAAAGTCTTTCCGTACATGTCCTTGGCCGAGTCCTCCAGCCAGATGCAGTTATCGTAGGTCTTGCTCATTTTACGACCATCCGTTCCTTCAATGAGTTTGGTTGTGAGGACAAACTTGTCGCGCTTTCCGAGCGCAATCTGCAATGTACGACCTGCGAGCATATTAAAGAGTTGATCTGAGCCTCCAAGCTCGCAATCGACATCAAGCATCACAGAATCGTAACCCACATACAGAGGATACAAAAACTCATGGACACCAATCGTTAATCCCTTTTTCCTGCGCTGACGAAACATATCACGCTCCTCCATCTGCTGGACGCTAAAGAGACTGGCAAGTCTCAGCATTTCTGCTCCACCGAGCTTCTCCAGCCACTCATGGTTGTAGACGATTTTGATCTTGGAAAAATCGAGCACCTTACCGGCCTGCTGCTTGTACGTCTCGAAGTTCGCGATCACCTGCTCTTTCGTGAGCGGCTCCCGCTGCGAATCACGTCCTGAAGGATCTCCGATCATCGCGGTGAAGCTTCCCACGAGGAAAATCACTTCATGCCCCGCTTCCGCAAAAGCCTGGAGTTTGCGGAGCGGTACGGAGTGCCCGAGGTGCAGTTTGCTTCCGGTCGGATCGATCCCGAGGTACAGCCGCATCTTCTTGCCGGATTTTAGTTTCTCCTCGGCAAGAGGCTTCGGGACGACTTCTTCAACGCCTCTGGTCAGAAGCTCAGATGCAGACATGGATGCATTTTAGCGAAAGGCATCAGGAAAAGAAGTCCTTAAAACGGCCGGCAGGGATTCCTGCCGACCTGACCCTCAACGGAAAAAATATAATGTGGAGGGTTGCTCCAATTGTAAGGACAAACTTCTGGAGTTTCTTTCATAAAGATAAAAAATAAGGGCAACAATCAGAATGATGGACTGTTGCCCAGTATAGGGAGTCATATAATGAATCCTTACCAGCATTTTAATTTTCTTGATCGATATCTCAAGTAGAATACCTAAGAAAATGACGAATTGGACTCCAGACAAGAAACAGCGGCTCGATACCTTTCTTGCTGAGCAAAAGGCCTTTCGTAGCCGTATGAAGGCCAGTCAGGCCGTGCGCAAGGGGCTGGTAAAGGTCAACGGCCGTATTGCGCGGAAAGGCGCGCTTGTCCTTGAACCGGGCCATCAGGTGGAAGTTTCGGAGAGTGAGGAACCTCTTACGGAAGAGCTTCTCAAAGCGACGGATCTTCAGCTAGAAGTTCTCTACGAAGATGAATCCTGTCTCGTCGTCAATAAACCCGCAGGCATCTCCGTCCATCCTGCACCCGGCATTCCGAAAGACGCGGCGACGGTGCTGCATGGAGCGGCGTTTCTCTTCAAGCAGCGCAAGATTCCGTTCTCCCAGAGCGCTGTGCTCGTGCATCGTCTGGATAAAGAAACGACTGGCTGTCTGCTTCTTGCAAAGACGCCCGCGGCGCATCTGTTCCTGCAGAAACAATTTGCCGATCGCACGTTGGAGAAACAGTATCTTGCGATCGTTGCGGGTATCCCGAAGCCGCCTTCCGCAATGATCGATGCTCCCATCGGCCGCCACAGCGGGGACCGGACGAAGATGGCGGTGTTTCATGCCGTGAGCCACACGCGCGAAGCGAAGACCACCTACCGCACGCTCGGGGTCTCGAAAGAGAACGATGCGGCGCTTCTGGAGCTCGATCTCCATACCGGTCGCACGCATCAGGTGCGCGTCCACTTAAAGACGATTGCGTATCCCGTTCTTGGTGATCCCTCGTATGAAACCCGTAGCAGCATCGATACCGCGGCGCGCTATGGCATTGATGCGCTGATGCTGCATGCGTGGAAGCTCACGTTCGTGTCGCCCGAAGATGAAAAGACACATGCGGTGAGCGCGCCCGTCCCGGCCCACATTCAAACCGCGTTGAAGAAGCTGGGAATCGCATTGCCGTAGCATTTGGCTCTCCTTGCAACACTTGAGTGCATTCTTCTGAAATGATCCGGACTCTTGGTCGTCTGTTACGATGTACCCATTCCCCAAAGCCCTATGAACGTGCCTCAAAAGCCCGCCCCCGCCAGTAAGCCCATCCTTCAGCCGATCATCGACCGCTGGTCCCCCCTCGCATTCAGCGATCGTACGGTGGAGCCCGAGAAGATCGCCACATTCTTCGAGGCCGCCCGCTGGGCGCCCAGCAACTACAACGAACAGCCATGGCGCTATCTCTATGCCCTCAAAGAGGACGGCGAGATCAGAGAAACATTGGAAGGCCTCCTCGTCCCCGGCAATGCTTGGGCGAAACATGCCGGCGTGCTCGCGATCAGTTTCGGGAAGAAGACCTTCGTGAAAAACGAAAAAGAGAACCAATGGAACCTGCACGATGTCGGTGCGGCCTCTTCGTATCTTGTCTTACAGCTTCCGGCTCTCGGTCTCGTCGGCCACCAGATGTCGGGCTATGACAAAGCGAATGCCAATGCGGTCTTGGGAGTACCCGAGGAGTTTGAGCCGGGCTCAATGCTCGCGATCGGCTACCCCGGCGATCACGCTTCTCTTTCCGAGGAGCTGCAGAAGCGGGAAGATAGTCCGCGCACGAGAAACTCGGTGGAGCAGTTCGCTTTTCGCGGCACGTGGAAGAGCTAAATAAGGGCGCAGGGGCCAAGGGCACAAAATTCAATTCGTTTTGTTTGCGTCATTGGCCCTTGGCCCTTGTGCCCTTTCATCCCTTCTCTAAGGCCTAACGCCTAATTAATGTTTAGAATGATCGTATAGGTGACACGGTCCAGAATCGTGCCGGCGCTGTCCCGCGTGACGATGTCATACGTATTGGTCCCGCGTTTAAGGGTATTGAGCCCGGTTGAGGCAATGTAATTGAAGAAGGTCTTGCCTGCGGTGTAGAGCTGCAGCTTGTAATCGTTCACCCAGACGGAAGCCGTACCAGAGGGAACGTTTCCTTCAATCAGAAACTCCGCGCCGGTGCCGGTAAGGGTCGCCGCATGTTGCGTACCGGAGCTCGGGGCTGTGACCGTGAGCATTCCGGGTTTGGTCGGGGCATTGTTCGGGAGCGCTCCCGTAGAAGCTGCTGCACCCGTAGACGAAGATCCTGTGGAGACAACGCCCTCGTTCCCTTGTCCAAGGATGATCGTCAGCACGGCCGGGTCGCTTCTGAAGCCAGCTTCGCTCACTGCGACAATGCGGTAGATGTTTTCACCCTGCGTGAAGTTATTCAG
>JBBTVH010000111.1:0-1553 GCA_038063355.1 Patescibacteria group bacterium
CCCCACCGCTCCTCTTTTTCTGCGGGAAGAATGCGAATCGCAGCGTTCTCTTCCCCAAGCATCGAAACGGGGCTGAAGGAAAGCACTGTGGCACCGCTCTCCATGCGAATCTGTGTGCCCGGGGCGACCGTGAGGGGCATCGAAGGTGGGATCGCGACAAGGCCCGAAATAGTGATAGATCCCTTCAGTTGAATGCCTTCTTCCCCCAACGCTGCGAATTGCTTGTACCGGCTCAGGAATTCCGCACGCTTCATCTGCGGAGGCAGTGTTTCGCCGTAGACGCGGTCGTCGATGAGCGCTGTCCCGATCACTTGCCCCTCCGAACCCGTCACAGCATTGCCGATACCGACAGGAAGCGGAAGCGCATCAAGGCTGAGCGCAGGCGTGGTGATACCGCCGACGAGATAAAAACGATGCCGGCGATGCGGGAGGCGCAACAGTTCGCCCTGCGACGTGACGGCGGGATTCCCTGGCCAGAGCAGCCGCTCCTGTCCTTCCGCAAAACGCATCGTGCTTCCGGTGAACACCGCATTCATCGGGAGATCTCCTTCTCCATAGGCGCCGTCCCCCGTGTCGCGGACAAGCGTGATCTCACCACGCGCGAGAATTTCGCTATAGCGCGGCGGGAATGTGATGGAAGTGAGCATGCCGGCAACCGGTCCGCGCGCATTTGCGTCGATGACGAGGAGGACTTCACCGCCGACTTGCGGCACACGTTGGTTGATGAGCACTTCAGCGGTGGAGAGCTGCACCTGAAGATCCGTGAGAATCGTTTCGACGAGTTTCTGCTGTGCACCCAGAGCATTGCGGACGATGCGGTTACTGGGAAGCTTCCATTGGTCTGTAAAAAGTGCAGCTTCGATGTTTCCCCGCGTCGTCCTAAAAAACGTGATATCTGTCTCCGCGTGGTCTTTGAGATACTCCTGGAGCATTGTCTGCGCGCGGCTGCGAAGCGAAGGCACACGCGAAGCATTATCGAGAAGCGCAATCCCTGAAGGCGCCAGAATCGGTCGCGGCTCCGAGAGCGCGATCTTCCACGGCACCGGTTCAAAGAGTCCGCGGTCGCTGCGATACAGAAGCCGCATCTCATCGGGTTTGGCTTCAGGGTTTCCCATGAGCATCCGCAGCGCTAAGTAGCCCGCGAGCCGGTCCATATCCATCACTTGGCTCAGGTTCGCGAGGTAGTCGGGATCCGTTTCCGCACCCGGACGCGAAAGTTCGGTAAGCAGACCCAAAGCATCATCCGGCGCGCGTTCATCGCCATCGCCAATGCGTTCCCAGTACGCCGCATCGATTGCTCCTCCGGCATCCTCTGCTGAAACCGATGGGGCGTAGAGAGAAAGACTTCCTCCTCTCCCCTGCTCCCGAGCAAGATCCACGGACCATTCTTCCGATGCGAGATACACCATCGGGCCGCGGCCGCTGATATGAAGATCCACAAAGGAAACTTCCGGATGCAGAAGCCCCAGAGCGCGGCTGCGTTCCTGAAGGAGAGAATCGTTCACCCATCCGCGCTCTTCGGGAATGATGAAGGAAACCCCTTGAGAACCGTG
>JBBTVH010000112.1:0-7852 GCA_038063355.1 Patescibacteria group bacterium
GATGGTGGAGAAGTTGATGAGCGAATTATTGAAATAATATTCAAGCAGCACGTGTCCCCACCTCCCCTTGCTCGCATTCTTGAATATTTTGCATTCCTGCCAATACACAAAACCGCTACTTTTGTACCGATGACAAAACATAGGGCAATTATCGCCATCGGCGGAGGCAATATCCGTAAGGCATCCACGCTCGCTATCGACAAGGAGATCATTCGACTCTCGGGAAAAAAACATCCGAAGTTGATGTTTATCCCTACAGCAAGTTCGGACAGTAAACTGTATTGGAAAGTGATGGATCGCTATTACGGGAAGCGTCTCGGGTGCAAAACAGATGTTCTGTGGCTTCTCGAGAATGCACCGGCACACGCAGAGATCCGAAAGAAAATTCTGGGCGCCGATATCATCTACGTCGGCGGAGGCAACACTCTCATGATGATGAAGCTCTGGCGGCGGCTGGGTGTTGATCGCCTGCTTCGCCTCGCGTGGAATCGTGGAATCGTTCTTTGCGGCGTAAGCGCGGGATCGATCTGCTGGTTTGCATCAGGCCACAGCGATTCGCTGTCGTTTTACAATCCCAAGCGGTGGAAGTACATCAACGTCCGTGGACTCGGATTTTTGAAGGGCATCCACTGTCCGCATTTCAACGGCCACACATTGCGTCTTCCCCGGAAAAAATATTTCGAGCGGATGATCGGCAAGATCGGCGGCATGGGAATCGCCATAGATAACGACTGTGCCATCGCCTTCGTCGATGATCATTTTCGTGTCATTCCTGCGAAAAAGAAGGCGGGGGCGCACCGGGTATTCAAGCAAAAAGGGAAAGTGGTGATGGAGCGAATTTCAGAGGGCAAAGAACTGTGTCCAGTGGCGGAATTGTATGGGCGATGATGGGATAAACATAAATGGTGGGTTTCTCATTGGAGCCGCCGAAGACTGGAGTACACTGCGTATATGGGTCTCGCTTACGCCAACGTTGAGCTTCGCAATCCACGATTGCCCGATCTGAAAGCTCTCAAGGTACGATCACTGGCCGATACCAGTGCCTTGCATCTGTGCATCCCCGAACATGTCGCCTTACAAATGCAATTCAAAGAGCTCCAGAAGCGCGAGGTGGTGACGGCTGACGGCAAGAAAATGCTCTGCCCCTACGTAGGGCCTGTGGAAATATCCTTCAATGGAAGGAGTTGCACACGGGCGCCATCATTCTCGGAGATGAAGTACTTTTGGGTGCGGTGCCGATGGAAGACATGGACCTCATCGTTGAACCTGCAAAACGTTCCGTGATTGTAAATCCGGAGAGTCCGAATATTCCTCAGACAACCGCGAAGGGTGTGCGAAGGAAATAATTTATTCCCCTCGGGTAAATACCCCGCTCTCAGAGAGCGATGCTACTCGTGAAGCACGGTAGACTCTTTCCATGAGCAGCAAGCACATTCACAAAAGTCATAACGTCACCCTTCTTCTCTACCATCTGGTGTGTCCTGCCAAATACCGCAGGAAGGTCTTCACAGAAGAGAATGAAGAGACCCTCAAACATATCTGCTACGAAATTGAACAACGCTACGAGTTGGACTACATCGAGATCGGATCGGACGAGGATCACATCCATTTCCTCATCCAAACGGTGCCAATGATGGCACCAACCCAGATTGTGAAAACAACAAAGAGTATTACAGCCAAAGAGATGTTCCGCTTGCATCCCGAGATCAGAAAAATACTCTGGGGAGGGAATCTCTGGAGCAGCGGGTTTTACATGAACACCGTGGGCAGGCACGGGAATGAAGAAGCAATCAGAAAGTACGTACAGAGCCAAGGAAAACAGTACAAACAGATCCATCGCAAGAATCTGAATGAGCAGCTCACCCTGTTCTCGGGTTAACTGCGTCGATACCCCGCACTCAGAGTGCGGGGTAGTTCATTTCCACCAGATTTTGACGCGCCTTCCCTTGCTCGCATTCTTCAGCATTTTGCACTCTTGCCGGTGCACCATCACGGAGCCGAGGCGGTTGATGACGCCGGCGATTTCATTGCGGGGCCACACCTGCGGTTCGCAGCACTTGGCATAGCGCACGGGCATCGGGACGTTCCCTTCAATGCCAATAACGGTCTCGCGGCGTGAACTGCGGACAGGGCGATCGGGCTCGTCGTGATGGAACTTCCCTTTAAGCGCATCGAAGTGCGCAAGCACCGAGGAAACTTTTTCCGCCCCCTGTCCGATCTTCATCAGCATGTCTTCGCGCTTTTCTTTGGTGATCTTCTCCCCTTCGTAGGATTTCATCACGGTGAGATCCGTATCGAGCGGGGGAAGGCGGTATCGAAGAAGTTCGACGTTGAGGAGTTCCCTGCCCCGGCTGATGAGTTCCGGGCGCTGCAGTGCGTACAAGTAGCGCTTGAGTTTGCTCTTCGAGGACGCGGTCTTCAGAAGCTGCAACCAGTGCGACGAAGGCTCGGGGATCTTGCGCTTCTGGATCTCCACGACGTCGCCGTTTTCAAGCGCATAGTTCAGCGGAACGATCGCGCCGTTCACACGCGCTGCGCGAAACGCCAAGCCGAGGTTGGTGTGGACTTGGAACGCGAAATCGAGCGGTGTGGCGCCCTCGGGAAGCTCGACGATGTCACCGCGGGGTGTGAGGACGAAGATGTGATCGGCGAGCAGATCGTGCCCGCCCTCCTGTTCCACGGATTGCTGCGAGGAGAGAAGCCGCTGCAACTGGGCCTGTGCCAAGGCCTGTGCCGTGCGCGATCCTTTCTCTTTGTAACTCCAGTGTGCGGCGACGCCGTACTGGGCCTCGCGGTGCATGGACATGGTACGGATCTGCACTTCCACAAACACGCCTTCAGGAACGTGCGGAATCTGCGCGAGCGTAGTGTGCAGGCTCTGGTAGCCGTTGGGCTTGGGAAACGCGATGTAGTCCTTGAACCGGTTGGCGATCGGGCGGCCGAGCCTGTGGAGAAGCCCCAACGCTTGGTAGCAGTCGGCGTCCGTACCGACGATCACCCGCAACGCGAAGAGGTCGTAGACATCACCCACGTGCGAGATGCTTTTGCTGCGCATCTTGCTGAAGATGCTATAGAGCTGCTTTTCGCGCGCATCCACCGCGGCCGCGATCCCCTGCTCGCCGAGGTAGCCGCGGACAAACGCCGCGGCCTGATCGATGAATTCCCCTTTTTCCGCCCGTAGCCGCGTCAGCTGCTCTTGGATCTTCTCCGCTTCGCCCGGATAGACGATGGGAAACGCGCCCTCTTCAAGCTCGCGCTTCAGCGCGTAGATACCAAGCCGGGATGCCACCGGAGCAAACAGCTGCAACACGTCCTGGCACAAGCGCTTCGCAACCGGTTTCGGGAATTCCTGCACGCGCTTGAGAAGCGCACATCGGTCGCAGAGTGCAATGAGCACGGTACGCACGTCATCGGAGACCGTAAGAAGGATCAGACGCAGATCATCGATCGAGTGGCGGCGGTCGTGGACGGTAACGTGCCCCAGAAGGTGCACGCCGCCCACGAGAGCACGGACGCGCGGACCGAACCGCTCTTCGAGTTCACCAAACGTCATCCCCCGCAACGCAAGAACGTGATGCAGGAGCGTGGCGATCACCGCGTCGTCATCGGGTTCAAACGGCAGAAGCGTCTCGAGCACCTCTAGGACATGGGTAAGAAGCGGCACACCCGACCAGTGCGCTTCATTGTGGTAGATGCTTTCCGCGATCGCGTATGCCTTCTGCACGCGCTCGCTTTGAAGTTGGGTGCCGGAAGCCTGGATCCTCTCGAGAAGCGCCTGAGGATCGTGTACATGCGGTTCCATGAGAGATCATTTTAGAATCCGGGCGGGGCGGGGGCAATCGAAGAAGGGATATTGCAGATTTCCTTCCTGTTCCAAAAATGTGAACGTATATATTGACCGAGCGCCAAATCTGAGTAAACTACTCCAGTCCGAAGACCGAGGGCATTAGGCTGATGGCCGAAGGTAAGCCCCTCCGAGGCATACAGCATCGATCACCCGGCTCCGGCTTGATGCACCGTGCCGTGTGCCTCGCTGGTCTCCCGGACGTATAGGGAGACCTTTTTTGTACAGACGTGCCGCGGCACGTCTCTACGGAACCGCATTCCCCTTCTACAATTCGTTTTCCACTTTCCACTTCGACCCATGGCTCTGACCAAAGCACAGAAACAGGCACAGCTCACCGAGCTCAAGGACAAAATGAAGAAATGCCAGTCCGTGATCTTCGCCCACTACATCGGCCTCACGGTCAGCGACGTCTCGGCGCTCCGCGGTAAGCTCAAGGAAGGCAAAGCGGAGATGAAGGTCGCGAAGAAAACCCTGATGCGCCTTGCGGCGAAAGAAGTGGGGCTTCCCGAAGTCACCGATGACATGATGGATGGTCCGGTCGCCTGCATCTTCAGCTTCGAAGACCCGCTCACGGGCGCCCAGATCGCTTTCAAGTTCGCCAAAGACCATAACCAGGTCGCTCTCATCGGCGGTGTGTTTGATGGAAAACTGCTGACGAAAGACGAAGCTGTGGCTATGGCCAAGATGCCGGGCCGCAAGGAGCTTCTCGGAATCTTCGCCGGCATGATCCAGTCGCCGCTGCGATCATTTGCTTCCATCTGCAACTCCCCCCTTACCGGCTTCGCCCGCGCCCTCTCTGAGGTTGCAAAGAAGAAGGCCGCCTAAATTTTCTCTTCCCCTACTACTTCCTTTTTCCCCTTTCTATCATGGCAGACGCCGCAGGTACGCTCACCAAAGAAGAGCAAGCAGTGATCGACGCACTCGAAAAGTTGAACGTCGTACAGCTTAATAACGTCGTGAAATTCATGGAAACGACGTACGGAATTTCCGCAGCCGCTCCGGTCGCTGCTGCTGCCGCTCCCGCCGCAGGCGGAGCTGCTGCCGCAGAAGAGGAGAAGAGCTCCTACAACGTGGAACTCACAGACGCTGGCGCGCAGAAAATCGCGGTGATCAAGGTCGTCCGTGAAATCACGGGCTGGCCTCTCGGCGATGCCAAGGCCGCAACCGATGCTCCGCCGAAGGTCTTGAAGGAGAACGTCCCCAAGGCCGAGGCCGAGGAGATGAAGAAGAAGATCGAAGCCGCAGGCGGAAAGGCGAACTTGAAGTAATGGCACAAGGGCCAAGGGCACAAATCCCAAGACACTTGGGACTTGTGCCTTTTTTTGTGCCCTTGGCCCTTGTGCCCTTTTTCTCATACACTGATTTCAATTCTTCCCTTTCTCTCAATGCGTCGTTTTTCTTCCGCCATCGCTGCCGCCGCTGTTCTGGTGATCCCCCTCTCCGCTCTCGCTCTTGCAGGTAACCCTGCAGCACTCCTCAAGCAGATGACCTTCAAAGGAAACCCCCACAGCGTGGAAGCGGAATTCCATGTACATCACGAGGACACGCATGTCTCGCTCTGGATCAAAGGCGCCAGTGAAGGAAAAACTCCTGCCGCAGCCAAGGGATGGGAAGACCTCACGCTCGATATCTCCGCCAACGGGGACTATCTGCGCGCACGCGGTGCCGTGCGGCTCGTGAACGGGAAAATCTACATGAAACTGGAGAGCATCGAAGGTGATATCGACGCGGACCTTGCGGAAATCCGCGCATGGACGGAAAAGCCCTGGGTGGAGATCGATCTTCCGGAAACCGCCGTGGAGCAGGCGACGTTCGCCGCCGCGTTTGCAGCCGGCCTGCGCAATTCCAACATCGAGGTAAGCGAGGAAGACGTGCATGCACTGGTGGACGCTGTAGCCGATGCGCTCTTCACGATGGAAACCACGCGCTTCCAGGGGGGAGCGGCATATTCTCTGAAACTGGCGCCGGATTATCTCCATAGAACGATTGCCGCTATTGAATCTTCGACAATCGGCCAGCAGATCGGGTTTGATGGAGACGATGTCGACCTTTTGGAAGACCTACCCGTCAATCTTCACATTCGCGTAAACACAAATGCAATTGGTGAACTCACGTTCGTGAAATGGTATGCAGCGACGGACATCAATGGCGCGTCCCTCGTCATGCAGGGCAATTCGCAGTGGCAAGGGCACTCGGTGAACGTCGAGATCCCCAAAGACACGGTGCCCTTGGAGGAGCTGACGCAGGATCTGGAAAACTCCTACGACCTTCCTTCCTGGGGCGATGTGCTGGATGAAGGCGTGCCGATGCCTGAGGAAGAAACGGACGAATGGGACATGAAAATACCGGAAGAAGAAGTAACGAAACCCGCGCGCGTCGTCCCCCAAGAAATCCAGCGCATCCGCTTGGAAGTTCCGCGAAGAACTCCGGATTGCACGGCAACGCCCGGAACACCGTTCTACCTCCAACAGGCCCGCAAAGGCATCTGCACTCTCCCGTCACGCACAGAGTACCGGGTGAACCACAACGTGCTCAATCAGAATATCAGACCGAGTGGTTATTACTGGAGATAGGTATCAGGTTCTGAGTAAGAAGCTTGCCTTATGTACATCTCTTCCCAACACCGCTATCCCGAAATCGATCTCCTCCGCACGGCCGCGATCCTCGGGATGATCGTCTACCACACGGTCTACGATCTTTCGGAATTCTACGGATGGGACATTGATCCGATGCGTACAGGATGGTGGATCTTTGCGCGCAGTACGGCGATCCTCTTTCTTCTGGTTTCGGGCGCAAGTAACACCATCGCCAACAGTAGAAGTGAAACGATATGGCGGAGGACGCTCATGCGAGCTGGGCAAATTCTCACAGCAGCATTGGTTGTGACCGCTGCCACGTATTTCATCGATGCCAGTACCTACATACGCTTCGGCATTCTCCATTGCATCGCCGTGAGCGTCTTTGTACTTCCGCTGTTCCGGAAATTCCGGCAATGGAACGTGCCCCTAGGATGTTTGATGATCGTTCTGGGATATGCGGCGGCGGAGATGCATATCAATACATCGTTGCTCCTTCCTCTCGGCCTGATGCCGCCGAATTTTGCGAGCCTCGACTACTTCCCTCTTCTTCCATGGTTCGGCGTGGTGCTCATCGGAAGCGCATTTGCAGATTTCCTGTACATTCATAAAGAATTTCCGGGAATGCGATTGCCCCCTTTCGCATCTGCTCTTTGCTCTCGTGTCAGCCACTGGTCGCTGATCGTCTATCTGGTCCATCAGCCCATCATTCTTCTGATCCTGATGCTGATGTTGGGGAAGCCAACATTCTAAAGCGGCTGGGAGATGTTTTCCGAAGAGACCGCACCCAGGAATGGGTGCTCTCAAAGAGGTTGTCGCCCCTGAACAATTCCGTCGCGCTTCTCCGCGAAGCAGGGCGGGAAAAAGCGCGCTGTGTGACGAGCGAGCCGCAGCGAGCGAGGAGTTCGCGCTTTTCGCCCTGTGAGCGGTTGAAGCGCAGGAATTGTTCATCGGGCGACACGCTTTTCTTTGTGAAACTTTCTTTTGGCAAGACAAAAGAAAGTTTCAATGACGTGACGCCGACTCCGGCCTCCTCTACTATCTCCCCCGATGTCCTTTACCGTACGACGACTCAAGGAACCTCCGAAACATCGCTTCCCCTGGAAGCGCAGTTTGCTCTGGGGCATCACCTTCGCCCGTCCGCTGCTCGGGTGGTATCAGTCGTGGAAGCGCCGGCAGCAAGAAGAGCATCAGGCGATGCTTCTCAAGCGCATCCTCTTTGTATTGATCGCGATATTTCTGGCCTTCTTCCTCCTCGCCGGAACCGCCAAGGCGCTCTTTGGGCTTAAGTCGCTGGGACTCAAGACCCTCGTGAGCGTGACGGGAGGAGAGCTTCCGGTTGATGCATCGGGCTACACCAACATCCTGCTCCTTGGACAAGGCGACAGTGGGCATGATGGCAAGGATCTGACCGATACGCTGATGGTCG
>JBBTVH010000113.1:0-11977 GCA_038063355.1 Patescibacteria group bacterium
TGTCCCACCGCTGTTTGTGACCGTCGCCGACGGACGCGAATTCGCCGAGCCGGGTGAAGTCCTCCACTACGACATTGTTGTCGACAACCGTAACGGTCCCGACCGCACCTACGATCTGCGGACGCAGGTTCCGGCGGAGCTTGCGATCGAAGCCGTCACGGAAAATCCGATCATCGATACGCGCTCCCTTACGTGGCCGAACCAATTCGTTTCCGCCGGCGAAAGCCGCACCTACGGCGTGGCTGCTCGCATCGCCCAGGGCACACCTGATCTTCAGGCGATTCGCGTCCGCGCCTACACCGGACAAGCCATCGGTACCGATACCACGAGCATCTATCGCGGCGTGGTTCCCTCCGCCTTTCATGTCTCCGTCTCCGACGGCGCGCGCATCGCGATGCCGGGAGATATCCTCGAGTACGAGATCGTCGTTCGGAACGCTGAGACCAAACTCGCCACAGAAGTGGACGCCGACGCCGCTCTCCCGCACTACACCGAGTTCGTCGCCGCTTCCGAGGGAGGCATGTGGACGGGCAACGGGATCCGCTGGGATAACCTCACGGTCAGCCCGAAAGGAACACGTGTGGTTCACCTGAAGCTGCGCGTGCGCAGCGATGCACCGATTGGAACAGCCATCCAGTTCGTCGTGAACGTCAAAGGACACCAGGGCGTGGATATCACGGAAGTCGGTTCGGACTCCGATGTTCGTCCTGCCGAAGTCGCGAATGCCACTATCATGCTGCGCAAGTCCGCGGACCGCTCAGAAGTGCGCCCGGGCGATACGATCACCTACACCGTCTACATCCGTAATTCCACGGCCAACCCGATTAACCGCCTCATCGTCGAAGACCGCTTGGACCAGCGTTACATGCAGGTCATCGGCGGGGACGCCGGCATGATGCAGGGCGACCGCATCGTCTGGACAATCCCGATACTGGCCCCGGGACAGGACTGGTCTGTGCGCTACACGGTGCGCGTGAATGACCGTACGCCCCATGGCGAAGCCCTTCTCAACGTCGTGAGCGTGACGGGTGAAGGCATGGAAGAGATCTCCCTCACGGAACGCGTCTTCACGGCCCGCATCAATGTGGTCTCGAAGTTGCCTCCCTCCGGCGCCCCGCTCGATCTTCTGTTCCTGCTCACCAGCTCCGTAGCTGCGCTTGCACCGACGATGGCAATGCGAAAGAAGCTCTCATAAATAATGACTCAAATCCAAAGGGCCAAGGGCCAGCATTTGCGCCCTTGGCCCTTGGCCATTTTTCTAGTTGCTGCTGAGGGAGCTGAAGATCTCCGACATCAGGTCGACGATGGTGGAGAAGTTGAGTTCGAAGGGGATATCCAGAAGTCTCGCCATGAACGAGACGACAAAGAATGCGATGAAGGACACGAAAAGACCGATGATCGAATACCGGATCGTATGGACGGCCTTGCGGATCTTCTCCTCGTTACCGGCTGAGAGGATGAAGGTGATTCCTCCGACGATGATAAAAATAAGACAGAGGATGGTGGCGACGATGAGAGCGAGGGCCACAAAGGTGGCGACGATCTCGACGACGCTGGCATTCTCCAGAAGGTCACGCAGCATGGATAAGGGGGAAAAAAGAAAGAAAAGAAATTACACCGTAGGTTCGAGGATCTTCAGATTGATACGTTGCTTGTTCGTCCCGCCAATAAGACGAAGGAGGGTACGCAACGCTTTCACGGTTTGTCCACCTTTTCCGATCAGCTTGCCCATATCACGGTCACTGACTTTGACCGTATGGAGGACGCCGAGGTCATCGATGGTGGAGACGATGCTCAATTCTTCCTTGTCGTCGACGATGCTCTCGAGGACGTACCGGAGGAAAGAGAGACCAGGGTAATCTGTCGTTTCTGGAGTGGTCATAGGGCAAATAGTACAGATCAGGGTTAAAAGAGCAAATTCGGGAGAAGGAGAAATAGCCCGTGCAATGATGTGCCCGCGCCCCTTCTTCAATAACGGCATCCGTAGGGGCATTGCGCGCAATGCCCCTACGGTGAAGCTCAGAGCAACTTGCCCTGTATATAGGTCATCAACATTCTTTTTATTATTACGCGGCGGGCTTCGCTTCCTCGGCAGCCGGCTTGGCCTCCTCGGGAGCGGCGGCTACAGCTGCGGGTGCAGCCGGGGCCACGGCAGCGGGTGCCGGAGTCTCTTCGTTCTTGGGGCGACGCTTGGCGTACCGGACAATGTACTTGTCCAGGCCCTTCACGCCGTTTTTGGAAAGCAGGCGGGCAGCGGTGTCGCTGGCCGTGGCTCCTTTGGAGATCCAGTGTTCGATACGGTCTTTCTTGATGACCACCTCCGGAGGGTTCTGCGCGGGGAGATAGTGGCCGACGTGTTCCAAGACGCCGCCTTTCACCGGGCGCGCTTTTTCGGCCACCACGATACGGTAGGTGGGAAGGTTTTCTCGGCCGGTGCGTTGGAGACGGATGATGAGCATGGAAAACAAAGACGTCGATGCGTCCGGCGCATTCTAGCGGGGAAATACTGCTCTGCAAGGCAATATCGTGGAATTACGCCTTTGTGAAACGGATCTCTTTGAGAGCGCCGGAGTCTTCCGTTTGGAGGAAGGGGAGGAGCTCTGCAGTGAGAAGTGCCTGCTCCTCTGTAGAAAGGGAATGAGCCGCTTCTATAAGCAAAATACCGCCCATCAGCTTCTTTGGTTCCAGAGACGAAGCGCTGTCCGGGCGGTTCTCCTGCAGCCACTTTTTGGCCCGGAACACGACCATGGACGCCTGGGCTTCGTCATACAGTCCTCGCTTACGGAGAACGTTGGGAATGAGGGATGAGATATGATCCATGCTCCGTCATCCTACACCGTTAGCAGGACTTCCGCTGTTTTTGCAGCCGCATCTTGCCAGGAGGGGCGGGAGTAATGAACGGGCCGCATCGGGGGTGATTTGAACGCACGTGTCCATGCCTCGCTGTCTGTATTGAGCAGCATCGCCTGCCCCTTTGCCGTCTCCGGCGCGGCCGTCGCGTTCATCGCGATGACAGGACATCCGCAGGAAAGCGCTTCTGCCACAGGAAGGCAGAACCCTTCGTAGAGCGATGCGGTAGTAAAACATTCGGCGGCGGAATAGAGCGCAGGCAGATCTTCGTCGCTCACCGCAGGAAGATGCATGACGCCTGCGGGAAGACTCGGCGGACAGGACTGCATGACGAGGACCAGATTTTTCTCGTGCAGATCGGCCTTCGTAAATGCATCGATCAGAAATTGCACGTTCTTGTGCTTCTTCCCCGAGCCCACATAAAGGAAGAACGGTCGTTGCAGGCCGTAGCGTGTGCGCACTGCGGCAACCGATGCGATGGACGCTGGATGAAATACATTCTCGACTCCCTCGCCGGTCCGTTGGCATTTGCGAAGAGCGGGCGGCCCGTAGACGCCTCCGATTTCAAGTGCGGTGAAAGAGCTGACGGCGAGAATCGCTTTCGCGCGTTTGATGGTGCATGCCATCTGCATGCGGTAGGCCATGCGCTTGAGAAACGATGCATCTCCCGGATGGCGGTGCAGGATCAGATCGTGAATCGTCGCGACAAAGGGAACCGGACACAGAAGAGGAACATTGAAGTGCGGAGAGAAGAGAAGATCGATGCCGCTGTCTCTGATCGCTCCTGGAAAGAGGAGCTGCTCAGCCAAGGAATAGTGAGCATAATCTGCAATGTGCAATCTGCAATGGTCGATACCCTGGAGCCACGCTTCCTGTTCGCAACGGACAAAAAGAACATATTCCAAGGGGTCTTTCCTGTTCAGGAGTTCCGTAACGATCGAGCGTGTGTAACGCCCAAGGCCGCTTTGTGTGCGGGCAAACCGGCAGTCGATTCCTATTGTCTTCACGCTGCCATTGTTCCATTGTGCCGCTACTTTGAACATGGATATCGCACAAGCACTTCAATCGTCCGGCATCGTCCCAATCGACGCAGAAACCATGCTGGCATTCGTTCTACAGCGCGATCGTGCCTATCTGCTGGCGCATTCCGATGGCGTTATCGATGACCATCAGGAAAAGCGATGGAAGCAGTACGTTGCCCGCAGGAAAACAGGCGAGCCTGTTGCCTACATCATCGGGCAACGGGAATTTTACGGCCGGGTCTTTCACGTCGACCGCCGCGTGCATATTCCACGGCCCTCGACGGAAAACCTGGTGACGATGGCGTTGGATTTTTTGAAGAATCCGAAAGACGAAGTGCGTGATCTCGAAACCGGCATCATCGGCACGGCGAAGATGCTGAGAGACTGCTGCGATGGTCAAACGATTGTCGATGTGGGGACAGGTTCCGGGTGCATCGCCATCACGCTTGCCTTGGAGCGCCCCGATCTCCGGGTGATCGGAATCGATATCAGTTCTGATGCCTTAGACGTTGCGAAAGAAAATGCGAAGAGGCTTGGAGCGCATGTCGAATTTCTTGAAGGAGATCTTTTGTCTCCGGTGGCACATCTGGAAGAACCATTCATCGTCTTCAGCAATCCGCCGTATATTCCATCCGGTGCAACAGTAGATCGCGAAGTCGCTGCATTCGAACCGAGCATTGCTCTTTTTGGTGGCAGCAACGGCAATGCAATGATTCTTAAGATGCTCAAAGCTGCGGCAAACAACAGATATTGTTGCGCTGTTCTTTATGAAACTCAAAAGACAAATCTATAGCGCCGCAGGAGACGCATTTTTTGTAGTAGCAGGTTCGGTTCCTGCGTCTCCAGATTGGAGAGCAAAATGCTGCAAAAATTCACCAGCAGTTGCTTGCTGAAACGCCCTGGAGTTTTCATCGGTTTTATTATGCAATATTCTATCTTTCAGTACGACTATATATGCAGCACGGCCGCTACAACTTTGAAAATGGTGTACCCACTTATGAAAGTCAGGGTGATCCAATAATGCGGGTACCAGATGTTCTGGCACATATGCAACCTCTGAAGTTTTTTCAATAGACATAAAAATACGGGAAAACGTGCAATGCACCCTAGAGACCTTCCTTCAGAAAATCAAGGGTGATAGAGTGCTTTAGCAATGCATCATCCAGCATCCCTGAGCCCCGTTACCGCCGTTATCGGCGCGCAGTGGGGGGATGAAGGGAAGGGAAAGCTGATCGATCTTCTGGCGGAGGGTTTTGACGTGGTGGCGCGGGCCTGCGGAGGGGCGAATGCGGGACACACCATCGTCGTCGGAGGGAAAAAGCATGTCTTTCGGCTTCTCCCCAGCGGTTCCTTGCACGAGCATGCGGAAATCATTCTCGGCGCGGGCATGGTGATTCACCTTCCCACGCTTTTAGAGGAGATTGGGCTTTTACGAGATGCGGGAATCGACATCGTTCCGCGGCTCAAAATTTCCCAAGAGGCACATATCCTTTTTGATTTTCATAAGGAAATCGATGGAGCGCTGGAGGAGCGCAAGGCCAAATCCGGAAAGGGCATCGGAACCACCAGAAGGGGAATCGGCCCCGCCTACATGGACAAGGCCGCACGCTCGGGCATCCGTATGGAAAAGCTGAATGATGACCTTGGCATGCTCCTCCGGGAGCGCGCAGTGGAACTCTCAACCCTGTACGGAATAACGGTCGACCCCGGCAAAGAGCAGAGGCACCTTCACGATGCCGCGGCAATGCTGGGAAACTGCGTCACCGACACAGCGACACTGCTGCATGAGCGTATAAGCGGAGGGAAAAAGATCCTGATTGAGGGGGCGCAGGCAACACTTCTGGACATCGATCACGGGACGTATCCGTATGTGACGAGCAGTTCAACGACGATTGCCGGCGCACTCCAGGGTCTCGGTGTTCCTCCACGTGCTCTGGGTGATGTCATCGGTGTTGCCAAGGCCTACTGCACGAGAGTCGGTGCCGGAGCGTTCCTCACAGAAGCAGAAGGAGAGGCCGGGGACCGGCTTCGGGAGCGGGGAGGGGAGTATGGATCGGTGACGAAGCGCCCGCGCCGCTGCGGGTGGCTGCATCTCCCGGATCTCAGGCGAGCAGCGATGATCAACGGCTTTGCGTGCTGGAACATCACGAAGCTTGATGTTCTGGATACCGAAGAGGTGGTCCCGGTGGGGATGACCGAGAAGAATGGAAAAGCGGTGCTCAAAGAATTCCAGGGATGGAAGACGTCGACCGTGGGCATCACATCGTTTGAAAAACTCCCAAAGGAAGCGCAGGAACTGATAGAGATGATTGAAAAAGAGACCGCTCTTCCCGTCCGCTACATCGGAACGGGACAGAAGCGCGAAGAAATGATCGCACGCTGATTACTCTCCCCACTTCAGTTTCGCCCGGAGTGTGCCAAAGAAGGTGTCTTGTTTGCGCCGAAGGAAGCGTACGGTTTTTCCGCATCCGCAGGCCGTTACCCTGTCCCCCCCCTGCAGCGGGACGTAGACTTGGCCGTCGACGGTAAGGAACACGTTGACCGCCTGAAACTTGTTCGCCTTGGTCGCGACCGTGATTTCGATTGCAAATGCGCTCGGGATCACCACAGGCTTCTGGCTGAAGCTGTGGGGGTTAATGGGCGTCAGAATCGTCGCGGCAAGCGAAGGATGGACGATGGGGCCGCCCGCAGCGAGGGAATATGCCGTCGAGCCGGTCGGGGTGGAGATGATGAGACCGTCAGCATGGAACACCGTGAAATCCTCTCCCTGTACCCGTGCCTGCAGATCCACGAGCCGCGCGATGGTTCCCTGCGCGATTACCGCTTCATTCAGCGCATATCCCTCAAAAATGATTTTTCCTTCGCGCGCCGCCTTCACGGAGAGAATACTGCGCTCCTCGATCACGCCGTTTCCTGAGAGCAGCTGCGGAAGAATCGTCGTCGCTTCGTGGAGTTCCGTCTCCGCCATGAACCCGACTGTGCCGCGGTTCACGCTCAGAATCGGAATGGAAAAATCCTTGAGCTCGCGGACGGTTCTTAGAATCGTGCCGTCGCCGCCGATCACCAAAAGCAGGTCGATGTCCCCGTGTGTGGTGTAGGCCGGAAACGGCGCCGCCTCGGGCATGTCGGCCTTGCGCTCGGGATCAAAAAAAATCTGCGCGCCAAGCTCCTGCAGAATCGAGAGGATACCGGCCACGGCCTGCGACTTGTCTTCGAGCCCGGATTTCACGGTCACGCCGATGCGCTTGTAGATGAGCACGGAAGGATTATACGGCCTGCAATAGTAATTCCGCAGTACGATCCCAGGAAAATTGCTGTGCCTGCCCGGGTCCGGCGGTGCGCAGTGTTTCTTGGAGCGTGGCATCCTGCAGGATGTGAAGAAGCCCCATTCGGATGCTTTCGACGCTCCGGGGCTCTACGGTGACGGCATAGCCTCCCGTGACCTCTGGAAGACTGCCTCCGGCGCTTGTGAGCACGGGAATGCCCCGCTGGAGGGCATCGAGCACCGGCAGACCGAAGCCCTCGTAGAGGGAGGGAAACGCGAGGACCGTGCAGCGTGCAAGGAGAGTCCGATACTCCTCTTCGGGAACGTATCCCCGCCATTCCACTCCGGGTGTTTCTTGAGCCAACCGGACAATCTCCGCGTCCTGCCATCCCCGGCCGCCCACCAGCAGGAGGCGATACTGATCTCGCGTGCCCTGCGGCAAGCCGGCATACGCCTGGATCAATCGCAGCTGATTTTTGCGTGGGCAGAGCGTCCCGGGACACAGAATCGTTTCCCCGTCCGGACTACTTTGCGCCGGGTGTTCGTCGAGCGGTCCTGCAAAGATCACAGAGATTCTGTCCGGATCCACAAACGGAAACCGTGCAAGAAGATCTTTTTTGGTAGACATGCTGATCGTGCAGACATGCGCGGCTTTCTTCAGTGCTTTTTTCAGCGTGAGACGCTCGATGAGTTTTGCTTTCCATTCGTGCGGATCGCTCTGGAATGCGATGAGATCGTGGATAATGGGAACGCAGCGGATCGATCGCGGTAAGAGTGCCGGGACGATGAAGCTGCTCGGGGCGATATAGACATCCGGATTGCTCCTGATGATCAGACGCCGGGCATCGGTGTGCCAACGGATTCCCTTGGGCAAGGAACGAATCGTCGCATTCCCATTCTGCCAAAGCTCTGGAACCGCACTGCCGTCCGTCAGGATCGTCACCGTCGTACGCTTGAGAAGCGCCGCAACAGTGCGCAACACCCATTGGCCCTTGCCGGTGCGCGAAGCGCTGCATGCCGCCCGTCCGTCGATCCAGATGTGCATGGAAAAAAGAGTAGATCATCTCTCATCCCGGTGCTATCCTTTCCGCATGGCCTACGCATTTTTCCGTAAACTCACCGCGCTCGAACTCGAGGAACAGATCCTCAATGTGAGTGCCATAGTGAGCCTCATCGGCGTACTGCTTCCGTGGATGGGAGGAGAGTGGCTGGGGGGAGACAACGTCACCTATTCGGGGCTGGGTTTCTATACGTCGTTCATCGGTCTTACGGTCTTCCTGCTGCAGACCTTCATTCTGCTCATCACGGTGATTCCGCTCACCGGCGGTCCGGTGCTCATCAAGCGCAGGCACCGCGAAGTGGTACGCCTCGGGGCCACGGGCCTTTCCTCGATTCTAATCCTCGCGTCGCTTTCGGTACTCACCAAAGTTACCTTTGAATTCTCGCGCATGGAGATCCGCTTCGGCATCTACGTAACGCTCGTCGGAAGCCTTGTTGCTACTCTCTACGCTTTTTTGCGTTTCCAGGAGCAGCGCAGATCGTCGGTCCAGGAGCTCTTCCATCATCCCGAGCTTACGGTGCAGGCTGTTCCCGAACGCAATGAATCAGCGCCCGTGCCTCCACCGCCTCCACCGCCGCCGGCGCCGGAGCCGGAAGAGCACCGAATGTTCCGATAGACGAATTACGAATTACGATTGATGATTTACGATTTTTTGCATTTGGCTGCAAATCGTAAATCCAAAATAGTAAATCGTAAATCGGAGTGCCTTCTGTTAGAATTTAACTATGCTAGACAGCCCCTACAACGATGAAGACTTGGTCTACGCCGACCCCGAAAAGCGCGTGATTGTGGGGAAGGTGGAATTCGGCAAGAACGGGAACGCCAAGCCCTTACAGATGCCGGAGGTGATTCGGCCCCCGAAAGAAGGGGATGAACGTCGCCGCGGAAAGCCACGGAAGCGCTTTTACCCCTGGGGAACCTATAAAACGATGCGCAAGCTCTACAAGATCGACGGGGGAGTGGTGGAAGCCGACCGGCAAATTACGCTGGATTTGGCGATGGAGAAATCGGCGAAGGAACCGTTTTGGAATTAGAAACAACCATTGTTTGATTGCTCTATTGCTGTTATTGCTAGAAACGCTTGCAGAGCAATAGAACAATATAGCAATACAGCAATATACCACTCAGCCTTGCAGCATCTTCACGACTGCATCGACCTCCTCCTTCGATCCCACAATAATCGGCGTTCTCTGATCAGCCGTGGTGATTTTTTTCTGGAGCAAGGATGCTTTGCCATCCGAGGAAGCACCGCCGGCCTGTTCAATAAGGTAGGCAAACGGGCCGCATTCGAAGACCAGCCGGAGTTTGCCTTCGGGATACTTGGATCCACCAACATTGGTAAAGACGCCCTGACCTTTTGCGAGAATATGATGGATATCGGCGACCATGCAGCCGGAATACCGAAGCGTCATTGTTTCAAGCCAGTGATCGAGCGCGGCTTTGTACCCGGGGTTGTCGTGGATCGCGGAAAGATTTCCCGGGCTGTAATTTTTGGCGGTATCGGCGACGCCCATATGTTCCTGCAGCAGCACAAACTCTCCTTCATCATTGAGAAGGAAGGCATGCACTCCCGATCCCGTGCTGTACACAAAAATCGTCCGCGGACCGTAGAGGACGTATCCTGCAGCAACCTGTTCGTGCGGAGCGCGGCCGATGATGTCTAAGCCCGGGTAGATGCCAAAGATGGAACCGATGGCGAAGTTGGCGTCGACAAGGGAAGAGCCGTCCAGGGGGTCAAAGACGACGCTATAGGGCGCCTTCGGATCGATCTCGACGATGTCATCGTGCTCTTCGGAGCAGAAGCAAGCCACATGGCCGCTTTCGCGGAGATACTGCTCCATCAGCTGATCGGCAAGCACGTCGATCTTCAGTAGCTTCTCCCCGAACTGATTGCTGCCGCCGGAAAGTCCTCCTTCCGAAGTCTGAATCGCATGGCGGATGCTGCGGCCGGCGCGCGCGATATCGAGGATCACATGACGAAGCGCATCGGGCGCTTTTGCTTGGCCTACGAGATGTCCATTGAGCGTAACGTGCGCGGCAGTCGGAGAGGATGTGGACATGGAGATTACGAGAGAAGAGCGCCGATCTGCACCGCCATTTCGGTCACACGCATCCCGTAGCCCCACTCGTTGTCATACCAAGCAAGGATCTGCACCATGCTGCCATCGACGACGGTCGTGGACTCCAGGTCCACCGTACTGGAGTGCGGATCGGAAATGTAATCCGAAGAAACAAGAAGCCCTTCCTCCACAGCAAGAATGCCCTTGAGTTCTCCAGCAGCGGCTTTCTTGAGCTCCGCATTCACCTGCTCGGCCGTCACCGGTTCTTTCATCTGCAAAGCAAGGTAGGACGCGGACACATCGGGCATCGGCACTCTGAGCGCCATACCGTCGAGTTTGCCCTGGAGATGCGGAAAGACCTTTCCCACAGCCTTCGCTGCTCCTGTCGTCGAAGGGATGATATTCAGCGCGGCAGCCCGTGCAATGCGTAACTTGGAACTGTCCGTGGAGTTATCGAGGAGATTTTGGGACGTCGTATAGGAATGGGTGGTGCAGATCAGTCCGCGCGCGATTCCTTTCCAGGCGTCGAGCACCTTGATGACAGGCGCGATGGAATTTGTCGTACAGGAAGCGGCGGAGACGATGGGCAGGCACTCCTTGAGCAGGTGATCGTTCACGCCGCGCACGATCATCGTGACGTCATCTTTCGGAGGTGCGGTGATCAGAACGGCCTTTGCCCCGGCCTTGAGGTGCATCTCGCACTTGTCGCGGCTGCGGAACTTTCCCGAGGACTCGATGACAAGATCGATCCTCAAGTCCTTCCACGGACATTTGGCGGGATCCTTTTCCCGGATAACATGCACCGTCTTTCCATTCACCTTCAGATGTTCCCCATCCACCTCCACAGATCCCTCGAAGCGACCATGCAGCGTGTCGTATTTCAATAGATACGCCCGCATAGCGGCATCACTCGATGCGTTAATCGCGACGACTTCGACATCCTTGGAAAACCGCTGCAGAAGCTGCCGATGGACCACTCGTCCGATGCGGCCGTACCCGTTGATGGCGACACGAAGCATGGTTATATTGTAGGGAGCCGCGCGGTTTTTACAATAAGAGTGGATGCTGAATGGTTAAATTGCTAAATGGTTAGCATGCAATATTTGAGATGGCTGTCGCAACGACTGCCCGTCGCTTGCGAGCCATTTAGCCATTTAACCATTCAGCACGTTCATCCAAACACTCCGATAATCAACCCCACAACCGCCGAGAAAGCCCCAACAATCCACAACCGCATCGTAACTTTGCTCTCTCCCCACTCCAAAGCCTCAAAATGATGATGGAGCGGTGCTGCGCGAAATACTTTTTTACCCCCGCGGAGCTTCTTGCTTGTGAGCTGGATAATGACGGAAAGCATTTCGAGAACAAAAACAAACCCGATAAAGGGCAGCACCAGAACCTGATCAATCATCATTGCCATCACGGCGAGCGTACCGCCGAGCGCCAGTGACCCGGTATCGCCCATAAAAAACATTGCCGGCGGAACATTATGCCACAGGAACGCGGCGACCGCGCCCACGCAGACGGCGCAGAACGCAGCGAGCACCGTGAGTCCTTCGATGTACGCAAGGATGCCGAAGGCGCCAAACGCGATGACGAGGAGTCCTCCGGCAAGTCCGTCGAGGCCGTCGGTGAAGTTTACGGCGTTCGCGGTCCCGACGAGGACGAAGATGAAGACCGGCACGTACCACGCGCCGATGAACAGATCACCGTAGAAGGG
>JBBTVH010000114.1:0-5806 GCA_038063355.1 Patescibacteria group bacterium
ACGTGCTCTACCGCTGAGCTACGACGTCTTGATTGCGGAAAGAAGCCTACAAGTTTCCTCCTTATCCCTACAAGCATTCTCAAAGGAACCCGACGAAACGCTTGACCGTGCATATACCAGCCCCTACAGTCCCTTTCGCGATTTCCCCATTCCCCCTCGGGAACCGGGTTTACCCACAAGTCGCTATGAATCCGCAGACCACCGACGAGCCCGAAGTCCTTGATGAAGCTGATGTCCGCATCTACGAAGTAGCGGTTCTTCTGCCATATCCGATGGCACAGAAAGAAGAGCACCAGACCATTAAGGAAATCGAGACGATCTTCAAAGAGGCTGGCGCGCGCGAAGTGAGCAAGGATGTGTGGGGTCAGCGCGGTCTGGCGTACGAGATCAAGGGATTTAATGAAGGCAACTTCATTGTGTACCACCAGGAAATGGATCCGGGAAAATTGCGCGAGATCGATACCGCCCTGCGGATCGTCCCGGGAGTGCTGCGGCATATCATGGTGAAGCCGCCAAAAGGCTACAAGATCGTAAAGTACTCCGAGACCTACGAAATCTGGCTGAAGGAGCGAGAGAGCGCATCGGAGAAGAGCAAGCGCGAGCGTGAAGAGGACATCCAGAAGCGCATCGCCGACAAGGCAAAACGCCAGGTGAAGCGCGAGAAGACAGCGAAGGCTGAGGCTCCTGTGGAAGCCGTGGACAAAGAAGAACTCGGCAAGAAACTTGATAAGCTTATTTCCGACGATTCCATCGAAATCTAATGGCACATCAGCAGCAGCAAAAACAGCGCCGACCGGACCTCCGTGGCAGAAAGTGCGACTTCTGCGAGAAGCAGACGCAGTACATGGACTGGAAGGACTATCCCCTCTTGAAAACGCACGTCGACTACTTCGGCAATATCCGCAGGCGTTTCCTTTCCGGAACCTGCCTCCAGCACCAGAAAATGCTGCGCTTGGCCATTGAGAGAGCGAGGTTTATGGGGATGCTGGCCTATCGGAAATAATTGAAAATGGAAAATTGAAAATAAGGATATGATTTGAGCAGGAATAATTTTCCATTTTCAATTCCTATGTCGGGACATAGCAAGTGGGCCAACATCCGCATTCGTAAGGGCGCGCAAGATGCCAAGCGCGGGAAGATTTATACGCGGCACGCAAGGCTGATTGAAATGGCTGCCCGCACGGGCGGGGCAGATCCTTTTAGTAATAACGCCCTCAAGAACGCGATCGACAACGCAAAGGTCGACAGCGTACCGAATGCCAACATCGAACGTGCGATCAAGAAAGGCACCGGTGCTCTGCAGGGCGATGCGATGGCGGAAGTCCTCTACGCCGCGATGGGACCCGGCGGAGTCGCGTGTCTCATTGAATGCCTGACCGATAACAAGAACCGCACCATCAACAATGTCCGCACCATGATGGAAAAGAACGGCGGCCGGTGGACGGAGCTCGGCTCCGTGCAATGGATATTCGCACGCAAGGGAGTGGTGATCGCAAAAAAAACGACATGGCCTGCCGGCCGAAGCCCGGAGGGCGAAGGCTGGAGCGACGAGCTGGAACTGAAACTGATCGATGCCGGCGCGGAAGACATTGATGCCTCAGGAGAGACGATCGACGTGGTCACAGACGCCGCACACTGGACGCCTGACACAGATATCCTCAGAAACGCGGGAAAAGAAATTATTTCCGCAGGTCTGAAAAATGTGCCGAATCAGAAGACGGCAATCGGCGACCTGGAGACGGCAAAAAAACTACAGGAGTTTGTGGAGCTGATTGAAATGGATGATGATGTTTCGGAGGTGCATACGAATGCGGAGATGGCGGAGGAGATTGCAGGACAGCTGTAACGACAGGCGTCCTCGCCTGTCTGGCATGCAATATAGAAAGTACTATTTTTTCTTACAATCAATTCTGTTCCTCAATGGCTCTCTTCATGTATCGATGAAAAGAAGTGACAATCTCAGGGAAAATTTTCTCAGCACCCCTTTCCCTCGATGCTCCTTCAATCTCCCTATCATCAATAGCAAGTACTGGCTGCAATAGTTCATCTGAAAGTTGTGCATTGAACGACTGGCAGATCGCTTCAATACTTCTTATCAATTTTTCAACTTGATCCGCCGTAACTCCATTGAGACGAAGAAATTTTTGCCGTACTCCTTCGTACACAGCCTGTTCCACGACCAGACCTGCTGTGTACTCTTTCTGCGTTGCGAGGGCTGTCAACAAACCTTCAACGACTTCATCCATGGGTTTTGTCTTTAGTGCAAGGGCAAAGAGCTTTGGATCTTCCTCCAAAAAATTTAGTAGCACATCAACTCGTTCTCTGCACAATAGATTCTCGTGGGCCCCAAGCGCTTCACGCAATCCTAATTCTAGCTGCTCTATTTTTTGCAAAAAAGCATCAATAATACTGGAGGTAAATTCGGGAAATCTTTCGAGTGCCTTTCGAATGTTCGCTTTTAATTGATCGCGATCATCGGCGTCCGCGGGTGATGGAGAAGGAAACTGATCCATAGCGGATGATTGTAGGCTATCCGTAAGTGTAGTCCACGAAATTTTGTGCATATTAGCAGAGACTCGAAATGCGCCCGAACCACAGCCAGAAAGGCTGCTCCCTATTCTAGGGAATCAGCATATTGGGAGCAGGCTTTCTGCCTGCGGCCCGTGATCAAGGCACCACATTCACCTCCACTTCATCCTTTGCTTCATTCCCCGCAAAGTCCGTCGCTTTTACACTAAGCGTGTAATTCCCCGGCCGCAGATCACCCGGATAATCGAGTGCATAGGGCTCCTGCGCGTCGTTACTCAATAATCGTTCATTGAGATAGAACTGGACAACTTTGATGCCCCCATCATCCTCCGCTGTCGCGCGCAGCGTGATATCGGCGCCAGAGGGAATGGTGGCACCGTCGACCGGCGAGGTCAGACGGACGGACGGGCCCGATGTGTCCTCTTCAAACCGGAATTGTACCGATTGCTTTGCCACGTTGTAGTACTCGTCTGTCAGCCGGACTTCGAGCGTGTGCGTACCGGATTCCTGAACAGAGCGCGGTACCCGTAGTGGCGGATCCCATGGCTCCGCGGTGACGGTTTCGATGGATTTACCATCGATGAGATACTCCACTTGGCGGACCGTGGAGCCGACTTCAAAATCGATCGTGGGTTTGAGCGAGGGAAAGGTAGCCGATCCGTTATCCTGCGGATACAAGATTGCCACCTTCGGTTTTTCGAGACGCCCGGGTGTAAGCGAAGGATCGCACTCCTCGGTCGGCGCGACGGGTAACGGAAGCAACGAGCCTGAATGGCTTTCGGATGCCTTGTAGAGCTCTACCTGCTTCACGCCCCACGCATCGAGGGATCTTTGCCACTCGGGAAAACGCTCAGCGAGGACGCTTTTGAGAACCAGGAAACTCCCCTCTTCTCTGGCTTCCTCGGGGCAAGAATCGGACGCCAGAAGCCCCGTAACTTTATCAACCGTCACGTGTACGCATGCGGGATCGGCTTCTTTCGGAGCGTTCTCCGCAAGGAAGATGTCTGCGCGGCGGAAATCGACGGGAGTGCATTCCGTGGCAAGCTCGCCGGAGAGCAGCGACACCTGCGGCATCACGATGCCTTCGGGAACAGGGAAAGCGGCGACGGGATTTTCGATCTCCTTGTGGGCGCGCGTGAGGATGTCTTTCCAGATCGGGGCGGCGATGGAGAGCGACTCCGCCTTGGTGGAAAGCGGCGAACTGTCGGCGTTGCCCACCCAGACACCAGCGGCAAGCGTGGGCGTGTACCCGATCGTCCAGAGATTATCGGGTTTGCGGTCCGTGCAGTTGCCGTTGTCATCGCGCTTCAGACATTTGTTACTGGTACCTGTCTTTGCGGCGGTCGGATAGCCCGGTACATTGAGCACACTCTGCCAGTATTCGTTGGGACGCGCTGCGGTATCACTGAGGACTGATGTGATTTGATAGGCGACACGCGGATCGAGTACGGTCTGCTGCTCTTCCTGCTTCCACTCATACACGATATTTCCGTTGCGATCGGTGATTTTGCGGATGGCATGCAGCGGCTGCAGCTTTCCGGCGTTGGCAAAAACGCTGTAACCCTGGACCA
This sequence comes from Patescibacteria group bacterium, assembly GCA_038063355.1. Lineage (GTDB taxonomy): Bacteria > Patescibacteriota > Gracilibacteria > Peribacterales > Peribacteraceae > 2-12-FULL-55-11. The sequence goes on from JBBTVH010000114.1 coordinate 4,101, forward strand.
TCTCGAGAAGCGGCGTTTCCGCCGCCCCAAGCGCCAGCGGCCAGCCGTATTCGAAGGGTTTTCCCGCATCGGCGGATAGTTCCTGGCGGCGGTGCTTGGGCGTGGGCATTCCGAGATTCTCCACAAGAGCCAGAATCACGTCCTCCCCTCCTCCCAGGAAGAAGGCCTTCGCGGCGGGAACGTTTCTTGAGCCCGCAAGCGCGCGGCGGATGGTGACAAGCCCCCAGAATTGCCCATCGAAGTTTTGGGGCTCATCGTCGCCAAGCTTGGTAGGCACGTCCGCGAGAATGGTGGCGGGACTGTAGCCGTTGAGGAACGCCGCAGCATAGATGAAGGACTTGAAGCTGGAGCCCGGTTGCCTCGGCGCATGGACCATATCGATCTGCCCGCCTTCCACGTCGGAGCTGTATTCGGTGTTGCCTACGTACCCGAGGATGTCGCCCGTGTGGGGATCGGCCACAAGGGCCGCGATGTTTTTAGCTTCAAACCGCTTCTCCACATCTTCGCGGTGGAAGGCAACAACGTTCTCCGCTGCTTCCTGAATTTCCCAATCGAGCGTGGTCTCCACATTCAATCCTCCGCGCTCGAGGAATCCCTCTTCTGTGGAGCCTAGGATCTCCGCGACTTGGTCGCGGACCCAGAGCACAAAGTGCGGTGCGCGGATATCTTCACGCGAGGGCTCGAAGGCGATCATCTCCAAATCGGTGATCGCCGTGAGCCGTTCCTGTTCGGAAATGAAACCAATATCCTGCATCTTCCGGAGCACCTGATCGCTGCGGCCGCCGATGTAGAGAATGGTGGTGCCCGTCCCGATGTTCGCGCCAAGAAGCCCGATCGTGATTTCTTCATCGGGGATCTCCGATGCCTTGGAGTAACGGCCAGTAAGGACACCATGGAGCGCCAACGGCGCAATCGTCGTGCGCACATGCTTGCCGTACGGGCTGAAGTACGTGGGGCGCTGCGGTAATCCCGCGATCACCGCAGACTCCGCAAGTGATAGCTGCGAAGCAGAAGCCCCGAAGAACCGCTGGGCGGCCTGCTCCACGCCGAACACGCTTGAGCCGAACGGAATCCAGTTGAGATAGAGCTCCAAAAGCTCGTCTTTGGAGTAGAGCCTCTCGAGCTGGCAGCCGAGCAGGAATTCTTTGAGCTTGCGTGAGAGGAGTGAGTCGCCCTTCAGGTTGAGAGCATTGCGCGCAAGCTGACGAGTGATGGTGGAGGCTCCGCCGCTGCGTCCGAGGCCGATCACCGCGCGCGCCACGGCCTGAATGTCGATGCATCCGCGGTCGTAGTAGCGTTCGTCCTCGATAGCCACGAACGCATGCTGCAGATGCTGCGGCATCTGTTCGCTCTCCACGTACGTGCGGTCCTGCTCGGCAAAGAGCCGGTACAGCTCCGTGCCGTCGCGGTCGGTGATCACGGTGCTTTCGGCGGGCGTGGAAAGGAGCAACTTCGGATCCGAAACGTCCGGCAGCGTCACATAGAGGAAACCCAGATACACAATGACCGCCCCGGCGACGATGCCGCCCACTTGGAGAATGACTTTTTTATAGGAACGCCGCACATCACTGTTCCGGAAGAAACCGATGACAAAGAAGACTGCCCTTCGGCCCATAACCCGCAGCCTCGTAAACACGCCTCCGCGGTTGCGGGTGTCTCCAAAGCGGCCGGCTCGGGGGGAACCTTTCCAAGGGGAAGATCCCACC
>JBBTVH010000115.1:0-1239 GCA_038063355.1 Patescibacteria group bacterium
ACACGGGTCAGTGGGATTGGCAGAAGCTCGCTGACTTCGATATGTCCCTCCTGCTCGATGTCGGGTTCGACGATCAAGATCTGAGCCGGATCTGGGACGACATGCTCCAGAGCGAAGACGATGACTTTAACCTCGACGAGGAACTTGCCGCAATCGAAACACCGAAAACGAAGCCAGGAGATATGTATCAACTCGGCGTCCACAGGTTGATCTGCGGAGACAGCACCGACCCCGCAGTCGTCAAAAGGCTCTGCGGCGAAGATCGACCCGACATGATATACACCGATATTCCTTATAATATTTCGCTCGACTACTCAGGCGGTGTCGGTGGCAAGGCTAGCTACGGCGGTACCTACGATGATAAGAAGACGGATGAGGAATATGCAGATTTCGTCCGAAAAATCATCGGTAACGCGCTTACGGTTGCCAAGGATGACTGCCACTGTTTCCTCTGGTGTGATCAGTCCTACGTCTGGCTTTTACAACAGCTCTACCGTGAGCTTGGCGTTAAATACAAGCGCACCTGCCTCTGGATCAAGAACGTGGCAAACGCAACGCCGAAGACCGCGTTCAACAAAGTGTATGAACCTGTGGTGTACGGCATCCGCGGCGGTCCGTACCTCTCCGAGAAGCAGATGAATCTCACGGAGGTTTTGAACAAAGAGGTTAGCACGGGGAACCGCGCCATCGACGACATCCTCGACTACCTCGATATCTGGCTCGTGAAACGATTACCGGGGAACGAATATGCTCATGCCACCCAGAAACCCCCGACACTTCATGAGAAGCCCCTGCGACGCTGCACGCGCGTCGGTGACATCGTTCTTGATCTGACCGCAGGATCGGGCAGCACTCTCATCAGCTGCGAACAGATGAAGCGCAAGGCGCTGCTCTGCGAGATCGAGCCACGCTTCTGCGATTTGATCGTCAAGCGATATGAAGAACTCACAGGCGTACCCGCTTCCCTCCTGAACAATGAATAATATTACCATCGCCACAGGCGACGTCTTCGCGCTCGGTGAGCACAGGCTCCTTGTAGGAGACTCGCTCGACGCACCAAGCGTGGGACAATTTCTGAGCGGTGAGACGATTGATCTCATTCTGACAGATCCCCCCTTCGGCGTTGCTTACGTTGAAGGGAAGAAGGACTTCGGAGGCGGAACCTCACAACATCACGACGCGATCCTGAACGACCATACGCAGAGTCACGGAGAGTACCGGACGATCACGAAGACGTGG
>JBBTVH010000116.1:0-2159 GCA_038063355.1 Patescibacteria group bacterium
GATCTCGGTCATATCGCCTGCCATGGACCCCGGGGAGGCACCCCCGATATCGGCATGATGGGCAATATTTCCTACAAACATGACCAGTTTCCCATCCTTGAAGACCGGGGCCGCCATGGCCACGTCGGGAAGGTGGGACCCCCCGCCCCGGTAAGGGTCGTTCGAGATAAATATGTCTCCAGGGAAGATTTTTTCAAGAGAAAACTTCTCCCTGATCTTCTTGACAAGGCCAAGCATTGAGCCCAGGTGCAGGGGAAGGTGTTCTCCCTGGACAATGGCTCTTCCTTCGGCATCGAAGACGGCGGCGGAGAGGTCCCGGCGTTCTTTGATATTCGTCGAGTAGGCGCTCTTCATGAGGGCAATGGCCATTTCCTCCACGACCGAGAGGATCTGGTTTCGGATGACCTCCGTGGTGATTGGATCAATCTTAGGGTTCATCTTGGTTTCTCCTTCAGGGTAATGAGGATATTCCGTATGGGGTCAATTTCCGCAAGATCGCCCGGAGAGACCAGGGTCGTGGAATCCATCTGTTCAATGACCGCAGGGCCAACGATTCGCTGCCCCGGGTGGAGTTTGAATCGATCATAGACGGGTGTGGGAAGAGGAGTTCCCTCATCGAAATAGACGGAACGGCGTAACAGGAGGGCGGATGAGGTATCCTTCGAATCTTCATAACCCCGTGTCATGTCCAATTTCGGGATCACTCCCCTGGCGATCACACGGAAATTGACGAGTTGTGTGGGTTCTCCGGGGGTATAGTGGCCATAATTCCGCTCATGTTCCGTGTAGAAACGAGAGACCAGGTCCTCCATGTCCCTGGGGTTTAACCTCCGAGGAGGGACCTCTACGGACAGCTCGAAGTTCTGTCCCACGTACCGCATGTCCACGGTTCGTGAAAGTCGTTGATCGGCGTCGTCAAACCCTTCACCGGTGAGCCACTGCCGGGCATCTGATTCCATCTGATCAAAGATACGGTTGACCCTTTCACTATCAGCGGAAGCCGTGTCCATAAGGAAGGTCCGGACGTAGTCATTCCGTGCGTCGGCCACAAGGAGGCCCATAGCGCACAGTATCCCCGGGTTCGGAGGGATGATCACATTTGAGATATCGAGCTCCCTTGCCACGCCCACCGCATGGAGAGGTCCCGCCCCTCCAAAGGCAAGGAGGGAAAACTCCTTCGGGGCATAGCCCCTTTCAACGGAGATGGCTCGGATGGCCTTGACCATGTTAGCCGTCACGATCCGGATGACTCCCCGGGCCATGTCGATCAGCCCGAGCCCGAGACGCTCACCGAGACGGTTCAGGGCCGATTCGGCAAGGATCCTGTCAATCTTCATACGGCCCCCGAGGAGATACTCGGGATTGAGCCGCCCGAGAATGACATTGGCATCCGTGACGGTAGGCTCTGTCCCGCCCAATCCATAGCAGGCAGGTCCTGGGGAAGCCCCGGCGCTTTTCGGACCCACCTTCATCAGCCCATCGAGGTCGATCCAGGAGATGCTTCCCCCTCCGGCCCCCACGGCGTTGACATCGACGGAAGGGATCTTTGCGGGATAGCCGCCCACCCAGCGATCGTTGCTGATGGAGGAGACTCCCTTTTCAAGAAGGCAGACATCCGTGCTCGTTCCGCCCATGTCGAAAGTGATGAGGTCCATCTTGTTGATCTCGTTTCCGACGAAGAGGGCGCCGATCACGCCTGCGCTCGGCCCGGAGAGGGCCGTCCGGATCGGAAACTGGCAGGCGGTCTCCACGTTCATGACTCCACCATTGCACTGGTTGATTCGGGGCGAAACGAGGATACCGATCTGCCGGGCCTCCTTTTGAAAATTCCGGAGGTAGGTGTCCATCACCGGCATCAGGGAGGCATTGAGCGTGGTCGTGCTCAACCGTTCATACTCCCGGAACTCGGGCAGAACCTCGTGAGAAACCGAAATGTAAACGTCCGGCATCGCCTGTTGGACCATCTCTTTGATCCGCGCTTCGTGGCTCGGGTTGAGGTAGGAGTAAAGAAGGCAGATCACCACTGCATCGACCCGGTTCTCCTTCAGCTTCTGGATCTGATCCCGAACGGAGGATTCGTCTAGGGGGATGAAGACCTCGCCCCGATGGAGGACCCTCTCTTTAACTTCAAGGCGGAGGTCCCGTGTCACGAGAGGGGG
>JBBTVH010000117.1:0-9131 GCA_038063355.1 Patescibacteria group bacterium
GATCCGCAGCGAGCAATTCTTCCACTGTCTCTTTCCCGAGGCCTTCGATGTTGAGTGCGTAGCGCGACGCAAAATGTTCCGTGCGTTGCTGCCGCACGGCACCGCACTTAGGATTCGGGCAGCGGTGGACGACTTCACCTTCCGGCCGTTCGATCTCCGTGCCGCAGCTGGGACAGTGCTTCGGATAATGAAACGGCTTGCTGTTTTTTGGCCGCAGCTTGGGCAGAACCTGAACTACTTCTGGAATGATGTCGCCTGCCTTTCGGATGATCGCGGTATCGCCGATCCGTACGTCCAGCCGATCGATTTCGTCGGCGTTATGGAGCGTCGCCCGGGTCACCGTCGTCCCGGCTACGAGTGTCGGCGTCAAATGCGCCACAGGCGTGATCGCTCCCGTGCGACCTACCTGTAGCTGAATATCCAGAATCTGGGCAGTCTTTTCCTCGGCCGGGAACTTGTATGCCCGCGCCCAGCGCGGTGCCTTGGCGGTCGATCCCAGTTCGCGCTGCAATCGCCGGTCATTAATCTTGATCACGACGCCGTCGATATCGAACGGAAGATCATTACGTGTTTTTTGCCAGCGTTCATACACCTTCTCGATCTCTGCGGGCGTTGTACAGACGACATACTCGCGGTGCGTGGGGATGCCGCAGTCATGGAAGAAATCGAGGACAGCTTTTTGCGTGGGAAGTTTCAAGGCATCCGCCGCCTCTGTTTCTAGGCTGTAGCAATACATCCGCAGATCTCTCGATGCAGTGGTGCTTGGGTCCAGTTGTCGCACCGAGCCCGCAGCGGCGTTTCTCGGGTTTGCGAAGCGCTCTTCCTCAGGGAGATCTTTATTGATGTTCTCCAGAGCAGCCTTGGTCATGAAGACTTCGCCGGAGACTTCAATCGTCGTGAGACCCACCTGTCCGGCGGGCAGGTCCGCAGACCGGTCGGTGGTGATCGTCAGCGGGATCGATTCGATCGTTCGGATCGTATGTGTGATGTCCTCTCCCTCGATGCCATTGCCACGCGTCACAGCCCGTGCAAGTGTGTAGAGACGTGACGTTGTCGCGTCTCCCGTCTGTTCATAAACGAGCGACACATTCAGCCCGTCGATCTTCAATTCCACGATGTAGTCAAAACTGCGCGTGTCTCCCCCCAGCGCCCGTTCAATTTGCTCTTCCCATTCCGCCAGTTCATCTTCCGTGAAAATATCCTGAAGCGATTCCTTGCGCGTCCGGTGCCGGACTTTAGGAAGACGTCCATCCAGCGGCGCACCCACGCGTTTGGTAGGGGAGTCCGGCGTCACGAGATCCGGATGTTCCTTTTCCAGTGCGATCAGTTCCTGCTTCAAGCTGTCGCGGATATCCTCGGAAACGTCTGAGGTGTTTTCGATGAAATACGCCTTGTTCAAGCGCCAGATTTCTCCCCGCAGTTTGCCGATGCGCTCCTGCGCCTGCTTGCGATCCATGGATGGATTGTACCTACAGCGTGCTTGGGAACCGATGGGAAAACCCATCATGTTCTATGCATGCTCAGTGCTACTTGGCCTGCTCTGGCTCTGTATCCCCCATCCTTTCCCCAAAGATACTAATACAACGATCTGCATACAATTCTGGATTAAAATTGCCTTCATTTGCCGGAAAAGGATTGTGGATAATGACGCTATCGCGCTTGGCCCCCTGTTTTGTTAATTCAATACTCACACGTATGGTATGCGGAATATCGATCGCCTCCGGACCCCCGTCTGTTGTCGATAGCACGACGGTGAATGTCAGTACGCTTCTGTCTGCCGACGGTGACAGGTCAGGATAGTTTTTATCTATTTCAGCCGCTGTCATAACTGATTTAGTAGCCCTCGAGTAAACCTGAGCCGGTATCGTAAAATACGATTGATGTTCCACCAAAAAAGAACGGATTTTCGCAATGTCCTCATCGGAATATTCCGGAGGACTCAGCGCCCCAAGCTCAATAATATTCTTTTTCGTCAGATTGTATTCATGCTCTGCCACCAATAAATTCATGGCAGCATCATTTTTTATTCTATTTTTTTCAAATACGTCAGTATATTCCCGGAACAGCCTTTCATTTGCCTGTGTTGCATACTCGGGGCTGAGAGATAGCTCCTTTTTTTTGCCATCAATTTCAGCAACCATTGCATCGGACGTCACCTCAGAATCCTCTTGTCCGATATTTTCCTGTAGCGTTGCTGTCGCATCGCTGCTTGCGGTGGCTTCGGCAGCCGGCTCTTCTTTTTTCTGAGGAACCTGTGGAGGATCCGCTGGTGTCTCTGTTACGGTCGGTTGCTCCTCCGCTGCCGCCTTCGCCTTCAGAACATCTCTGACCGCGTTTGGAGTGGCATCGAGATCCAGCTTCGGCGTACTTACTATCGGACGGGCAGCTTTACTCAGCTCATCGTTCCCGCTGTCTTTGCACCCGCCTTGCAGCAATGCCGCTGCTACCAGTGTCGCTGCTGTGCCCCAATCCCGTAGTGCGTTTCCCATAGAGTTGAGTTGAAAATAAGGGGATTATTATCTTCGTTCATGCAATCCGGTCAAGCAAAATTTTCTCATCAGCTCCCGCTCTGTGTTCCCGGGAAACATCGCCTGCAATTCCCGCAGAGCAATGGCCTGCTGCTTAGGATCGGCACGTTGGAGGAAAATTGACCATACCTCCGGATCTTCAAAGAGCCAGAGGAGAGCCCTCTCAACGGTGTCTTTCTGAGAACCGACATCCGGATTCTTCCTATACCTTTCTTTGATCGTACGCATGACACGCAGTACGCTGTCCGATTGATCCCGGTTCAGTGTTTGAACATTCACGCTTTCTAGGAAAGGGAGCGCCCGAAGGCCCATCCCATCCCATTGATCCGTTGCATGTTTGCGAACGTCATACTCCTCATTGCCCATCTGAATGACAAGCCGCCGCATTTCTTCTCTGGAAATGTGGGGTTGTCCGGCTTTTCCCCATAAACCCTTTTCTATCTGATTTGCATCTTCCATCAGGTGGTGATCTGCAATCAACATATCCAAAAGCGGAAGAAGATGTTGTTGGCAGATCTCCGGCTCGCGCAGCAGCAGATGCCAGATATTTGTTGCAGAATATTTTTGCAGAGCATCTCCTCGACCGATCTGTAATTGTATGTTCCCCTCTGGCAATTGACGGAAGGATACCGGCGGTATGTGTGGATCGTGTGACGCCTGTGTCATCGTAACGTGATTCCCGTTTTTAACGGCAATATCGATGTCTTTCCTCTCATCCTCGGCATGATACAACACCGAAGGGATGTCGGTATCGCCCGCAATGGTTACGTTTTCAAAAACACCTTTTTCCGGCGTTCCTGAAGTCGCTGTGCGAGATTGTGCACTCTGTATGCATGTCGTCTGTATTTGCCCGAGGCAAACATCGATATCCGCCCAGCGTGTCCGAATCAGCAAACTCCATTCCTTGGGATGTTCCGGGTCAACCGTTCTTGGGACATCGCTCTCCTGCGCACATGCCGTCCGTGATTGATCGGCAAAACTACACGTCAGCGCAGCCAATACTGTAGCCGCTTTGCCAAATTCTCTCCAAGGCAGCTCGTGGTTTGGAGGCGTCAGCATAGTGTTTCATTCAAACAGCTTTCTATTTTTGCGTCAAAGGATTATTGGAATCCATAGTGTGATCCACTACGAGAAAACGCATTGCAAAATACATTCAACAATTCTATACCTTCCGTATGAGCTTGATGAAGATGGCAATGAAAGCACATCAGGTCACCTCAAGCGATAGACAAGTGTCTATCCCACAAACAAGAGCGAGTGGAAAAATTTCCGGCATGTGCTACGGCGCCACACTTGCATTAGCATCATTGTTGACGGATCCAATATCTACGCAAGCATCCGATGGATTGCCACAGGAAACAGCTGTAAAGGATCAGGTAGATCTCGTAGAAATAAACCATTTTTATGATGACCAGGGACGGTTGGTGTTCGATCAAGTGATCTATTACAACTGGTGCTTCCAAACAGATCGTTACCAGGTCCGTGATTGGCGATTGCTTAAAGATCCGTTTCAAATTCCGCTGCGGGACTGGCGCGATGGCGGCTACAGCTCTGAATGGAGAGATCCTAAACAACGAGATGGACTACGCAGCGTGAGGAGTACATCCGTGCGAGAAACCTGGACGCAGTACGACCCGGAACTCGAGGAAAGAGAAGTCTTGGCACAGGAAAAAAGAAAAGAATTACAAAAAATATTAGCACCAGTATGCCATTCTATTGTCCCTAAAAAACCGCACATTCCAGAGGATTCTATGCCGTGAGTCCTGCTTTTTATGATCGCTATCGCGAGACGCTGAGCCATTATGGGGGGTTTGAATTATCCATTAAATTATTGTATAATACTCATAACATCCCATTCCCACACCGCGTATGGCCTCCGGACTCGAGCAACTCTTTTCCGCCGCAGCAAAGCTCCGCGCATCGGACATCCACCTGGCTGTCGGAAGCCCCGTCGTCTTCCGCATCGACGGTGCACTCGCAGAGCAGGGCAAGAAGGCGCTCACCGCGGCTGATGTGGAGCGTGCCATCAAAGGAATCCTCGGCGCGGAGCGCTTCAAGGAATTCGAGCGCGCCCGCGAGATGGACGCGGCGTTTGCCGTAGGGGACACCAGGTTCCGTGTGAACTGCCACTACGAAAAAGAAGTGCCCGGTCTCGCCGCACGCATCATTCCCCAAGAAATTCCTTCGGTGGAGGACGTCGGCCTCACGGCGGTCGCCAGCACCCTCTGCAATCTCAGCGACGGTCTCGTGCTCTTCACCGGCCCCACGGGCTCGGGAAAATCCACATCACTCGCTGCCCTTCTCAACCGCATCAATCAGGAACGTTCTGAGCACATCGTCACGCTGGAAGATCCCGTGGAATTCCTCTTCCCGGAGGGCAAAGGCATCGTCCGCCAGCGCCAGTATGGTTCTGACTTCCTCTCGTTTCCGGATGCCCTCAAGCACGTCCTGCGCCAGGACCCGGATATCGTCATGGTCGGTGAAATGCGCGATCTCGAAACCATCGCCGCCGCCCTCACCATCGCCGAGACCGGCCACCTCGTCTTCGCCACGCTCCACACGCCCAACACCGCGCAGACGGTGGACCGCATCGTTGACGTCTTCCCTCCGCACCAGCAGCAGCAGGTCCGCATCCAGCTCTCGCTCTCCCTCAAAGCCATCATCGCCCAGCGGCTTCTGCCCAAGGTCGGCGGCGGCAGAGTCGCCCAGCGTGAAGTGCTTGTGATGAACCCGGCCGTAGGCCACATCATCCGCGACAACCGCAGCCAGGAACTGAAGTCCGTCCTCCAGACCGGGCGCGATACGGGGATGACTACCTTCGAAGGGGATGCGAAGAGGCTGTATAAAGAAGGGGTGATCTCAAAGGAGACCTTCGAATGGGCCAAGCTCTAGATTCTTCTCTAGAGAGAAATTTTCATACAATGGAACTGGATTTCCCTTCCAGTGGAGCGAATTCCCTCCTCCCATAGGGAGGAGGTTAGGAGGAGGGGCTCAGTCTTCGGTATATCCTACAGCGTAGGCTAGTTTAGCAAGGGCAGCTTCAAGATCACACACTGCTTCCGAATTAAGGATACGGAGAACAGCGAATCTCTGCTTCCGAAGGAATTCTTCTCTCGTCGCATCTTTTTCTTTTGCTCCAGGTTCGAAATGTGAGTCTCCATCAACTTCAATGATCAGCTTTTTTGCGGGGCAGAGAAAGTCGACTATGTACGGACCTACAGGGACTTGTCTTCGGAATTTCAAGCCGTGGAATCGCCCCGATCGCAATGCTTTCCATAATTTGATTTCTCCGGGCGTCTGGTCCTTGCGCAGCTTCTTCGCAAAGCGCGTTTTAGGAGGATGCGTGCAGGTGACGGCATAGCGGAGCATGGTGCGGGAGAATACTCCGTTGGAGCCCCGCCCCCTAGCCCCCTCCCTCCCCACTTCGTCCAGCCGTCGCTGAAGCTATGGCTGGCAAGCAAGGCTACGAGGGGCAGGCCGGGAGGGGGAATCCATGGATCGCCTATGCGCTACCTTTCCTTCATGTGAAGCTTCTTGCCCTCTCCCATAGGGAGAGGGACAGGGAGAGGGGCTAACCTATACGTGAAACCTGCATTTGTTCCACGACCCCATGGAACGTCCCAAAGGGCTCAATAAAGCCAAAATTCCTGGCGTAATGTCAAATGGACATTACTACTACGCCATCATGTCCTTGCACTATGTAAAGAGCCCGGTAGCATACGAAATTGCCCGATGACCCAGCTCCCCGCCGCCATCGAACAATATCTGTTGGAGTGCGGTTTCACCTCAACAGAGATCCTTATTCTCAAGCACCTGCTTGCGGGGGGCTCCATGACGCTCCGGGAACTTGCCGCCAAAACCGGGAAGAGTACGGGGGTGCTGGATAGCGCGAGTAAGAAGCTTCTGAAGAAGGGGATTCTCGGAAAGGAAATCGTCAATGACTCTCCCAAGCTGACACTTTCCTCCCTTGAGGCGGTGGTGGCATGGGTGCATGAAAACGGTGAAATGACACGCAAGTCTATGGAGCGGCGGGAACAGGACCTGCAGTCCTTTGTGGATTCTCTTTCCCCCAACAAGAGCCGGGCCGATATTGAACACTTCGAAGAAATGGATGGCCTGGAACAGGCGTATACAAAATTGCTCGAGGGATGTAACGGCGTCATGCTCCACTTCCTCCCCGTACGCCATACCGAGGTGGAAGATCCACTCCGGGATTTCCTCGTCCAGTTCTTCCGCGTTCGCCGACGCACCGGGACCATCACCCGCGTCATCGCGCACGATACCCCCCTCGGCCGTCGCTACCAGTCCAGAGATCCCTTTGAATATCGCCAGACGCTCCTCGTTCCCGAATCCGTCTACGCCTTTAATACGGAAAAAGTCATCGCGGGGGATTGGGTCGGCACCATCAATCATGCAGATGCTAAAGCCCTGATCATCCGCAGTCCCGAAATGGCGCATACCGAACGTGCGATGTTCGAGGCGATCTGGAAACAGGAGATGGCGAAGCAGAAGGAGAAGGGGGATGCAGGTGTACCCGTAGTAGTTCCGAAAGAAGAAGAGATGAAGACGAAGATGGTGTCGGCAGCGAGGGAGTTTTTCTTGAGTAGGAAAACCCTGCTTTCGTTTGCTGTTTGTTGTGTACTTGCAGCCTCTGTAACCTATGCACTTTATTTGCGGAATGTGGATTTGAATGTGGCGAGGATTTCTGAGCAGGTAAAGGGGATTGCTGCAACTGGGGCAGTGCAATTTGATACAACAGACTTAGATAAACTCCATACAAAAGATGATGCTCAAAAACCAGAATACGAAAAGGTTATTCTACAGCTGAGAAAAATTAGGGAGCAGAATGATCGAATAACGTATGCCTATATTATGAGACCAACTTCCAACAAAGCCTTTTTTGAGTTTGTTGCTGACGCAGATTCCTTGAATCTTGATGCAAAAATTGATCTCAATAAAGATGGAATAATTGATGATGCAGATTGGCTGAGTCCGCCAGGAGAGCTCTATGACGTTAGTGGATTGGAGGATCGTGTAATCGAGGCGCTCTCAAATTCTGTTGCTTTTGAACCATATACAGATCAGTGGGGAACGTTTATTTCTGGATGGGCACCAATAAAAGACTCTGAGGGGAAGACGATAGCCATCTTGGGGATTGATCGACACGCTGATGACGTGTACTTACTTACACTCGAAGATTTCACTCCATTTTATTACTTTTTTGGTTTCTTTACACTCTTCTTAATTATTAGATTTGCAGCATTTAATAGGTCGTTGTTAAAGGAAGTATTGCAGGTTTTTCAATTTAGAAAAGTGCTTATTGTATGTGCGTTCTGTGCCGAAATTGCTTTCGGAATTACTTTAATTTTTTATCTCCATACTTTGAGTCTTCTGAAGGAACAGATTGGGCAACATTTAATGTCGATTGCAGTTACTACTGCAGCAGAAATCAATTCAGAGGACCTAGAAAAATTGCATTGGGCAAAAGACATGCACACTGCGACATATCAAAAAGTATTTAATCAATTAAATTCTGTTAGGGATGGAAACAAAAATATGGACATTCGATATGTATATACGTATAGGTTGATTGCAGAACCTGATGTATTTGAGTTTATTGTAGATGCAGATTCGAATTATAATTTACCAAGCTGGGTTGATTTCAATGGGGATGGTATCAGAGATCCTGACGAGGAAAATGTGTGGCCGGGAAAACAATATGTGGACCCCGTCCCTTCTCAGCCTTTTCGTCACTCCTTGCAATACCCTTTATATGATGAAGATTATGCAATAGATCAATGGGGAACTTTGTTGGGTAGTTATGCACCCATTAAAGATAAGGAGGGAAAATCGGTTGCGGCGATAGGTATAAGTATAGATGTTTCAGACATTTTGAAGCTTACTCGTGAGCAGTTTTCCGTATGGCTCTGGTTCAGCGGTATTTTTGCTTTGCTCATCACCGTTGTTCTTATTGCCCGACCCAAATGACCCAGCTCCCCGCCGCCATCGAACAATATCTGTTGGAGTGCGGTTTCACCTCAACAGAGATCCTTATTCTCAAGCACCTGCTTGCGGGGGGCTCCATGACGCTCCGGGAACTTGCCGCCAAAACCGGGAAGAGTACGGGGGTGCTGGATAGCGCGAGTAAGAAGCTTCTGAAGAAGGGGATTCTCGGAAAGGAAATCGTCAATGACTCTCCCAAGCTGACACTTTCCTCCCTTGAGGCGGTGGTGGCATGGGTGCATGAAAACGGTGAAATGACACGCAAGTCTATGGAGCGGCGGGAACAGGACCTGCAGTCCTTTGTGGATTCTCTTTCCCCCAACAAGAGCCGGGCCGATATTGAACACTTCGAAGAAATGGATGGCCTGGAACAGGCGTATACAAAATTGCTCGAGGGATGTAACGGCGTCATGCTCCACTTCCTCCCCGTACGCCATACCGAGGTGGAAGATCCACTCCGGGATTTCCTCGTCCAGTTCTTCCGCGTTCGCCGACGCACCGGGACCATCACCCGCGTCATCGCGCACGATACCCCCCTCGGCCGTCGCTACCAGTCCAGAGATCCCTTTGAATATCGCCAGACGCTCCTCGTTCCCGAAT
>JBBTVH010000118.1:0-1066 GCA_038063355.1 Patescibacteria group bacterium
TCACGCCACGCAAAGGCACGGTCACGCTGGATGGAACGTCCTCTGCTCTGCAGCTTCTCTCCGGCGGACAGAGGTTCAACGCACTCACCATCAACGGAAGTGCCGGAACGTACACCCTCGCAGACCACCTCACTGCTTCCGGCACGCTCGCACTCACGAACGGTACGCTGGACGCGAGCAGCACCGGAAACTTCACCGTCCGAGCCGGCACCATCAACCAAACCTCCGGCATCTTCACCCCCCGCTCCGGCACTGTCATCCTCACATCGTCCGCCGATGCGACCGCCACCATCACGAGCACGCTCAATACTCTGCGCATCGAAGACTCTTCCGAGTCCGGCCTCGTCGGCTACTGGAAATTCGACGAAGGCACGAACACGGGAGCGATTTTGGATTCCTCGGGATACGGAAACACGGGTGTGCGGCGCGGAGGAGCGGGCAAAATCTGGTCCGGCTCGTCTCTACCGTCACTGCAATTCGAGAATCGGTATGCGATGCAGTTTGATGGGGTGGATGATTATGTGGAAATTCCATACGATTCAACGCGTGATTTTGGCACAAGCAACTTTACCATCAATACGTGGATACGGATACCAAGTCAGGTAAACATGCCAATTATTGAGTGGGGAACATACTATGATAATGGTTTTTTACTTAGATTAAACGAGGTAGCTTCGCCATCAATTAGTATATACATAGGTAATACAGGATACGCATGGACAAAGAGTTTTACAGCAAATACTTGGTATCACTTAGTCGTTTTGCGAGAGAGCAGCACAACTATGCATGCATACGTTGATGGAGTAAGTCTTGGTACAATCACAATCCCATCAAACGCCACTATTACGGCAAATGGAGGAGTAACTCGACTTGGTAAATACACGAGTGGTGCGACAAGTAGTTTGTGGAACGGCCTCCTCGACGACGTCCGCATCTACAACCGCGCACTGTCTGCAAACGAGGTCGCAAATCTCGCACGCGGACGATATGCGGCAGGGAACGCGTCGACGTCGACATTCACGCTCGGTGCGAATCTCTCCACCGCAACGCTTGCGATCGACAGTGG
>JBBTVH010000119.1:0-16434 GCA_038063355.1 Patescibacteria group bacterium
ACTGCTCGAACCCGGTGACTATATTTTTCTTAAAGGCGCACCGGAGAAGATTCTGGAGCTCGCGGGCAATCGCGGGAAAGAGCAGGTACTTGCGGAACATGCACGCATGGCGGAACTTGGACTCCGCGTCCTTGCGGCCGCCGTGCAGGAGCCAGGAGAAAGCATGCCGAAATTCGTCGGTCTTCTCGGGATGGAGGATCCGCCGCGCGAAGGCGTTGCCAAAGCCATCGCGGAGGCGAAACTGGCGGGTGTCCGCACGGTCATGATCACGGGCGACCACGCAAAAACGGCTCTTGCGATTGCCCGGCAGATCGGGATCGAAGGAGAGATGCTGCAGGGGAAGGACATCGACACGCTCTCGCCGGATGAACTGGTACAGCGTATCCAGTCCGTTTCTGTCTTCGCCCGTGTAACACCGATGCATAAGCTCTCGATCCTGGAGGCGCTCAAACGGCACGGCTGCATCGTCGCGATGACGGGCGACGGCGTGAACGATGCTCCGGCGATCAAGGGAGCGCATGTCGGCATCGCGATGGGGCGCGACGGGACACAAGTTGCCCGGGAAGCAGCGAGTATCGTGCTTGCGGACGATGATTACGCCACGATCGTGCGTGCGATCCGCGAGGGGCGGAGGATCTACGACAACGTGCGGAAGTTTATCCTCTTTCTCCTCCGCAGCAACTTTGATGAGATTCTGTTCATCTCCACGACACTGATCATCGGTTTCCCGTTGCCGTATCTCCCCGTTCATCTTCTCTGGATCAATCTCATGACCGATAGCCTTCCTGCTTTGGCGCTCGGAATGGAGCCGGAAGAGGCGGACGTCATGCGCCGCCCCCCGCGACCTGCAGCCGAACATCTCTTGAGCGGGGAGTGGGTGCGCCTCGCGGTCGCCACGCTGCTCTCGTTCCTTATCGCATTCCTGTACTACTTCTGGCTGCTTCAAATCGGCGATCCCATCGAAGAAGCGCGATCAGATGTCGTGATGCTCGCGATTACTTTTGAGCTTTTCATGGCACTCGGAAGCAGGAGCCGCCGTCCGATTTGGCAGATCGGTTTCTTCGGTAACGGTTGGATGCTCGGTGCTATAGCCATCACCGCCGCTTTACAAATCATCGTGCTCTACACACCGCTTGGCGCTTTCCTGCACCTCGTACCTCTGACCCTTTTGGAGTGGGGAGAGATTCTGCTGCTTGCCGGAACGGGGTTCCTCCTCTTTGAATGCTTCAAGTACTTCTCTTTGCCCTCACTGGTCCACGATTTCAGCCATCGCGCGGGATGCCCGGTGCGCCGTTTCCAGTAGAGCCATCCGATCATGCAGACCCCTCCGAGGACGATGAAAATCTTGATAATCGTCTCCGCCGTATCGATGCCTTCCATGAGCGATTCCATCGCGGCAAGTCCCGTGTACCCCAGCAACATGAACGTGAGGTTGCGGATGTAAAAGCCCGCGTAGGTGGCGACGAAGAAGGTCCGCAGGTTGATCTTCAGAATGCCGCAGAGGAGGGAGATCGGCGTACTCGGCATGACGGGGATCGAGCGCAGGACGAGGAGAAGAATCTCGTCCTTCCATGTTCCCTTGAAGTGCTCGCCGAAGTGTTCCAGATCCTCGTGCTTGACGCCGATATATTTGCCGAAGCGCGGGACGGCGACGTCTTCCAGTTTGTCCCCGAGTACATAGAAGAGCCATGCACCGAGGGTCTTTGCGAATGTGGAGAGGGCGCAGATCCAGAGGAGATAGGGAATACCGAGCTGCTGAGCAGCGGTGATGCTCCCTGCCAGCGTTGAAACCAAAGGAGAGGGAATAGGCGCGATGATCTCCTCGACGATGCCGCCGACCATCACGAACAGTGGCAGCGGCACGGCCTGCGCGGTCTGCTCCAGCCAAACAATGACACCTTGCAACATAGCCGAGAGATGCTACAGGCATCCGGTATGCCGGCCAACCCTCACGCGCATTCTCCCGGCCCTAGCCGCGCCACGCGAGATACGTCAAGTACGCTGCATAGCCCAGAAGCATGAGGACGCCGTCCGAACGTTCGATGACATGACGCTCCTTCTGCTTCCAGAAGAAAATACGCTTGTGAACGAAGCCGGTATGCATCGCGAAGAACAGAAGCACTGTGGCCGCTACGGTGACCAAGAGGTCCACGTTCATGGCGGGCTGGAACGGAAGCGGCGCGATGGCGGAGCTGACTCCCAGAATCCAGAAGATGTTAAAGATATTGCTCCCAACGATGTTGCCCACGGCGATATCCGCTCTGCCCTTGCGAGCGGCCACCACGGAGGTAGCCAGTTCTGGAAGTGACGTTCCAACGGCAACGATCGTGAAGCCGATCAAAGCCTGTGACACGCCGAGTGCTTCGGCGATGGTCACGGCGCCATCGACCGTCAGCTTGCCTCCGCCCACAAGCAGCGTGAGGCCGATGAGCATGAAACCGCACGATGCCCAAGTACCCCGCACACGAATGCCTTCATCGGCACCCGCGAGATCGTCCCTTCGCATTCCGGCGATGTACCAGAGGAAGATCAAGAAGAATGCGAGGAGGGTAAAGCCGTCTGAGCGGCTCAGCTCTGCGACGCCGGCACCATCCAGAAGCATATCGTTCGCCATGAAGAAGAGAACGACGGACGCAAGAAGCGCGAAAGGGATTTCCTTCCAGACCGTGGAAGTTTGCACGGCGATCCTAGTGATGACGGACGATATGCCCAGAATCAGGAGGATATTCGCAATGTTGCTGCCGACTACGTTCCCGATGGCGATGTCGGGGGCGCCCGATAGGCTGCTCGTGACGTTCACGACCAGTTCCGGCATCGACGTGCCGAAGGCCACAATCGTGAGACCGATGGAGAGGTCCGAAATGCCGATGCGCTTGGCCAGCGACGAGGCTCCGTCTACGAGGAAATCAGCGCCCTTCACAAGGATGCCGAGGCCGACGACAAGGAAGAGGGCGGCGAGAAGCATTGCGCGGCAGTATAGCGGCTTTTTGTATGTTTTGCGAGGGTTGCACGGTTATGGACCGTAAGACTGCCTGCACCCTTTCGTCTCCACCCCTGTCCGAAGAGCCTCTTGATCGGATGATTCTTCCCCCTCCTTCCTATGGACTACTCAATACACTTTCCCCGACGTCACAAAGTGACCGCTGCGATCGCCGCGGGCGCGATGGCGTTTGCCAGCGTCAGTACACTCGCAATCGCGCAATCCCCCATGACGCACTACCTCGATGTAGAGGCTGGTGCATGGTACGAAGAAGCCGCATCGGCGCTTCTTGATTCCGGTGCGCTCGATGCAAGTGAGCTCAGGCTGCGCCCCAATGCGCTTGCGACGCGCGCCGAGGTGACGAAGCTTCTGGTGAATGTCTCGGGGAGAAGCATGATTATGCCTCCTGTTCCAAGCTTCAATGATGTGCCGAAGACGGCATGGTACTACACGTATGTGGAAACTGCGGCGGATGCCGGATGGGTCCGTGGCGATCATAACTGTTACAAGAATACTCGCCCTTGCACGGCACGTCCGGGTGATGGAGTGAATAGAGCGGAAATGGCTGCACTGTTGCAACGCGCTTTCACGCTCTCCTATGAAAACATTGCCCCGGTATTTTCCGATAATGCCATCAGCGCATGGTACTTCGCTCCCGTGCAGACCGCTGCAGATCATTGCATTTTGCAAGGTGATAGTGGCACGGGCAACGTGCGTCCTGGCGCTTTCATGAACCGCGCGGAAATGGTGGTGATGTTCCACCGCGCTTCTGAGGATCAGGAATATGGCACGGACTGCGGCGTAACCGGAGAGGCACATCCGGAAATCCGTTCGGCAGCAGCTTCTACGCTCAGGCGCGTACGTCTGAACTTCAGTGCCGATCTCCATAGGGGTATTGCCGACGATGCGGCGCGCTACGATGTGGTGCGGGCTACAGGTGGTGGAAGCATCGACGTCTCCGAAGCAGTCATTATCGACGACCGTACCGTGGATCTCTTGCTCAGAAATGATGTCATCGAAGGGGTGACCTACCACGTAAAAGCAACGAATCTGCAGACGGCTGCAGGAGTGACCTTCAGCGATTCCGCGACGTTTAATTTCACGACGGTCAACGTCAGTCCGGGCATTGATGAAGTTACCATTCGCACGGCGAGCACGATCAGAGTGCAGTTTGCGACCGATGTGGATGCGTCCCGGGCAGATGATGCTTTCCGGTACGAAGTAGAGCGCTTGGGCAGCAGCGGCGGCATGATCGGCGTCGCGAGTGCACAGCTCATGGATGACCGTACCGTCGATCTAGAGCTTGCAAGCTCCCTCCAGTCACAGGTGAATTACCGCCTGAGCGTTATCGACATGCGGACGGAAAGCGGCGAGAACTTCACCGATAATGCCAGTTTCATCATGGAAGCCGGAGTACCGGATCTCGTCAGTATCACTGCCCTTTCTTCCACACGCATCGAGCTGCACTTCAATGTGGATCTCGATGAATCGATTGCTGAAGACCGCTTTGCCTACCGCGTACGCGGTCCTGATGGTGACATCGCCATCGGTCGAGCGACGTTCGTAGATAACCGCAGGGTCGAGCTGACGCTCGATTCGTCGCTCCAGAGCCAGCAGGAGTATGACGTCACCGTTACCGACCTGATGACGACCGCTGACTTGGAATTCACCGACATGCGTTCGTTTGTCTACGGAGCGGCCGATAGAAACTTCACGGCCACGCTCCTTGGTATCCGCGAAGTGCCTCCGATCGTCACCTCGGCCTCCGGCACGGGAACCTTCGTCCTCACCTCCACGGGACTCCGCTATGACCTCACCCTCAGGAATATCAGCGGGTCACTCATCACGGGCGCACACTTCCATCCCGGAGCGGCCGGTGTGGAAGGCTCTGTCATCGAGACAATCACCTTCAGCGGCCTTCATGCGACGGGCACCTGGGAAGGCCTCACGGCATCCGAGCGTGACATGATCCTCGATGGCAATATCTATGTGAACGTTCACACCGCAGCGCATCCGGATGGAGAGATACGCGGACAGGTCACAGCACAGTAAGGTTCATCATCAAAACCATGTCGCCCTTCGACAAGCTCAGGGTGACATGGTTTTTTGTATTTCAAATATGACAACTCCCCATCCCTCGTTTCATCAGATACTTCTGGTGATACTCCTCGGCAGGGTAAAAGGTTGCTGCCTCCACGATCTGCGTCACGATCGGTCTTACAAACTTCTTGGCTTTAATTAGGGCTGACTTTGAATTCTTTGCGGTTGCCATCTGCTGTGGTGAATGTGCAAAGATTACGGAGCGATACTGCGATCCCACATCCGGGCCTTGCACATTTACGGTGGTCGGATTGTGGTTATTCCAAAAGATATGCAGAAGCTCCTTATAGGAAATCTTCTCCGGATCAAATGTCACCTGGACGACTTCCGCGTGGCCGGTCTCATCGGTGCAGACGTCCTGATAGGTGGGGTTCTTCATCGTCCCGCCCATGTACCCTACTTGGGTATCGATGACGCCCGGAGTCGTGCGGAACGTTTCC
Source organism: Patescibacteria group bacterium (assembly GCA_038063355.1). GTDB lineage: Bacteria > Patescibacteriota > Gracilibacteria > Peribacterales > Peribacteraceae > 2-12-FULL-55-11. The sequence continues at coordinate 5,521 of JBBTVH010000119.1, forward strand.
TCTACTCCCCAGAAGCATCCGGCACCGAAGGTTGCCTGCTCTATTTTCATGCGAAAATTATAAATGAATAACAAAAAAAGCCCCAATATTTGGGGCGGGGTCCGATACCCGAAGGCACTAATGGCTCGACATAACTAGTCTAGCAGCTTGTTTCAAAAAATCAAGATTTTTTGGCTGTACGTTTGTACACCCTGACAAATGAGTTCCCATTGGTTATAGCTGGCCGAGCCTTTATGGGGCGTGGCCAGGTGGCGCTAATGGCTCGACACCCGTTAGCTGGGGTTCGATTCCCCCACGCTCCACCAAGAGGCAAAAAGAACCTCGCTGCAAAGCGAGGTTTCTTTTTAGGAAGCACCGCAGACTCGACATACTCATAGTATCATAGAATCATGCTTCGTACTCTCCGCATGATTGCTGGCGTTCTCCTCGTGATCCTGGGACTCGCGGCTCTTTTTACTCCTCTCACGCCCGGTTCCTGGTTTGCACTGATCGGCCTCGAACTCATGGGGTTTGGATTTTTAATCCCGAAGAAAGTGCGCAAGTTCTGGAAGAAGAGTCCCATCCCCGGGCCTTTCAGTGATCCTGCGCCCAAGGCCAGACATGTTATCCTTGTGCACGGCATCGGAGGGCATCCGGGAGAGAATTGGTTTCCGTGGCTGAAGCAGGAACTCCTCACCAAAGGCTTTCAAGTCCATATTCCCCATTTTCCGGATGGCAATCCGCTTTCCTATGATGCCTGGCGAGACACATTCAAGGCGTATGAATATGCCCTTGGCAAGGATTGCATCGTCGTCGGCCATAGCCTGGGTGCAGCGTTTCTCCTTTCCATCCTCGGGGATTTTGAAGCGAAGGCCGCGTTCTTCATCGCGCCGGCATGTGGCAAGACGAACAATGAATTTGCCCCGGCAATGGCATCGATTGTCGACCGCCCGTTCGAGTGGGATCAGATCCGAAAGAATTGCAAAGAGTTTCATATTTTCCATGCGGACAACGATCCGTATCTTCCGCTGGAAAGAGCGCAGACTCTGTCGCGTCATCTCCAGTGTGATGTCATGGTTATCCCCGGCGCCGGGCACTTCAATGCTTCTTCGGGGTATGAAGAGTTTCCGCAGCTTCTGGAGGAGATTCTCCGCTCATCTCAATGAATGCAAAACGCATAATGCATAATGGATAAATTTATGCATTATCCTTTATCCACTATCCATTACGTATGCTTCCCCTCCGCGACCACGAACGCTCTGAACGGTTTCCCATCGTGACGATCTCTCTCATCGGTATCAATGTCCTCGCGTTCATCGCGGAGTACATGGCGCCTGATCTCGATGCTTTCATCCAGACTTGGGCGCTTGTCCCCTCGGTGATGAACCCCGTCACCTTCCTGACATCGATGTTCCTCCACGGCGGTATCGCACACATCGGTTTCAATATGTGGTATCTGTGGATCTTCGGCGACAATGTCGAAGGGCGTCTCGGCCATGGTTGGTTTCTCCTTTTTTACCTTGCTGCAGGGCTCGCTGCAATTGCGGCGGAACTTCCAGGCATGCTCGGAAGCGATATCCCGATGCTCGGAGCCTCCGGTGCTATCGCAGGCGTGCTCGGCATGTATCTCGCCTTCTTCCCGCATCACAGAGTCGACGCTCTCATCCCCGATTTCTTTGGCTTTTGGCGTATGGCAACGATTCCGGCGTCATTCGTGCTTGGGTTCTGGTTCGTGCTGCAGATCTTCAGCGGCGTCGGATCTATTGGGGTAGAGGGAGGGGGAGTGGCGTGGTGGGCGCATATAGGAGGGTTTGCGTTTGGGTGGATTCTAGGGTTTTTTCTGACAGTGGGATCCCGTAAGAAAGTGGATATTGAGACCATTTGAGGGTCAGTAGTGCCCCGTAAACCCCGACAGATGAACGAGGCTTTTCGCTGTGCAATAACGAACAGGGGCTGCATTGTACGCGTGTCAACCCGTACAACGCTTCCCCTCTTTCGCTATGTCCAAGACTACTATTGTCCTGAACCAGTTGCAGCATTTGCTCCCTCTCCGTGAGTTCGCATCGTTTATGGGACAGCATGAGTTGGACAGGGGAAAGCTTGCGTAAAAAGCTTGCGTAAAAAAGAAAGTATTGTTCTTGATGAAAATTGCTGCGCCCCTGCATTTATCCATCAAGTTTTTTGCAGGCAGTGGAGGGAAGCGATGTCTCTTTACTGCATATTTGCCAGCCTTTTTTGCCGATTCCAGTGATAAGCAGTGAAGCGAAAATGCATGAGCACTTTCTGATGTGCAGGCAGTCGCTGTCGCCCGATCATATGCTCGTCGCTGTGTCGTCGTTCATGGAATCGTTCCAGTGCTATGTTCATACAGAGCCACAGATGCAGCAGGATGCTTCCGGCGATAAATAACATCAGGATGACTTGTATCAACTGCACAAGATTAAGCCACAAAAGCGTCATTGCAACGGACATCACGACAGCGATTCCGAGCGATTTGGACATAAGGATCATTCTCCTCCTGCCTCCTTATTATCCACAAGCTCGTTGACTCTATTTATTGTTCAAGACGAATGGTTTTTTCGATCAGACAGATCATTTCTCTGGAATCGAAAAAGTGCAATTGTTTATACATCTCCTGATTTACAGTTTCAACGCTACCAAAACCACTCCCTAGAGCCTTGATTATTGGTGGCTTTATCTGTATATATCGCGGGATTTCCCCGTATTTATGCCTATTGCTTCTCAGACGAAAGAACATTCCTCCGATCAGACTCCCTTTGATCAGGTGCGCATCGCTGAAGAGCGGGAAAGCGCAAGGGTGGAGGAGACGAAAAAGAAACTGGAACACTCGGCGCAGAAAGAATTGCGTCGTATCGAGGAGCAAGCGGTGAAGCGCATGGAGGATGCACGGAGCGCTGCAGACAGAGAGTTGGAGGAATTTGCAGGTAGTGAGCCCGCAGCATTGTTGCGACAATCCAAAGCCGATGCCGCAAAAGAGGTACAAGCGATAGACAAAGCTTACGCCGAGCGATCGCAGTCCGTGATCGATGCTCTCACAGACCAGGCACTCGATCCTTCCACCTTCGCTCTCTGATATGGCCATCATGCCCATGCAAAAAGTGGCGGTTCTCGCGCATCACGCATCGCGTGAGGCACTGCTTGAGCAATTGCAGCGCATGGGAGTCATCGAGGTGACGGAATCCAAAGAGCCTTCGGCGATCGATCACACGGAAGTCAATTTCCGCGCCGCCGAATTGCAGTTCGCCATCGACACGCTCAAGGATGTTGCGGGCAAAGATATCATTGCGCAGTCAGCGAAACCCTCTATGCCGGCGGATGTCCTTTCTGCAGCCCAGAAAACGGATGTGCGCGGAATTGTGGACCGTCTGCATTCCCTGGAAGAGGAAGATACGGCGATGCAGCGCAGTCTCGAAGAAACGATGCAGAGGGTTGCAATTTTGCAGCCTTGGCGTGGGCTTTCCATGCGCCTCGATTCCCCTGCAAAGACGCTCCATACAGAAATATTGCTTGGCATACTGCCCGATTCGAAAGTCGATGCAGTCCAGGAACTTGCCAGGAGCGATCGGTATCATCTCCACTGTGAAACGCTGACGCCGACACCGGAGGGTGTCCCATGCATGGCAGTGGTATGGTCAAACGATCGCCTAGCTTTTGAGGAAGAAGCCACGGCACGGGGATGGACGACCGTGCACCTTCCCCGACTCGAAGGTACCCCGCGGGAAAATCTGGATGCGGATCTTTTGCAGCAAACACGTCTCCGTGCTGCGCTGGAGAAGAATCGAAGAGCGCGCGTTGCTCTTTCGAGGGAGCTCCCCGCGCTCTTTAATGTACGGACATTTCTTCGTTGGCTTTCCGACAAGCAGTCCGTTCGTGAGGCTCTCGTGGAGCGCTTCGCAACCGTGACCCTTCTCGGATGGATCCCCAAAAATCGTCTGGCGGAATTGGAGCACTCCTTAGAAAACGTTTCCCCGGCAATCGCTGTCTTGCGGGTCAAGCCTTCGGAAGGTGAAGAGCCGCCGGTCTACCTGAAAAATTCCTCTCTGGTCACGCCGTTTGAGAGCGTCACGACCCTCTACGGATTGCCGCTCCCGACCGAGATGGATCCCACCGGCCCGCTCGCACCATTCTTCGCACTCTATTTTGCATTGTGCCTGACAGACGGCGGTTACGGTTTGGCGCTTACCATCATATTCGGTACATGGCTGCTCTGGAAGAGGCCCGCGCTCAAAGATGCGACGCTTCCGTGGTTGCTCTTTTTCAGCGGTATCGCCTCTGTCCTTGTCGGTATTCCCTTCGGCGGGTGGTTCGGGCTGATGCCCAATCAGGTACCTGCATTCCTTACAACAGTGGATGCAGAGGGATCGATGTGGTTTCTGGGTCAGATGTGGAATCTCTCCACACAGGAAGGGATCAACTTTTTGCAGTATCTTTCCCTTACGCTCGGCATCGTGCATATGTTTTACGGCATATTTCTCGCCGGATGGTTCAAGTGGGTCCATGGCGCGAAAGCGGATGCCTTTTGGCAGCACTTTACGACACATCTCTTGCTTGGTTCGGTTCTCGTCTTCGCCTTTGCTCCCGCAGCCGTGAAGCCCGTTGCCCTGTGGGTTCTCTATGCATCTCTTGCGCTCGTTATTTGGGGCAAGGGGTATGGATCGGCATGGTATGTCCGACCGATCTTGGGGCTTCTGGGCTTTCTCAACTTTGCCATCGGGCTTCTGAGTAACGGTCTAAGTTACCTCCGTATTCTGGCCCTTGGTCTTGTTACAGGCGCAATCGCTCTTGCGGTGAATCAGGTTGCTATCGAAATGAGCAAACTTTTCCCTCTCTGGCTTGCGATTCCCGTGATGATTCTCATCGCATTCGGTGGCCATCTCGTGTCCATCGCTCTCAATACGCTCGGTGCGTTCATCCACTCCGGCCGCCTGCAGTTCATCGAATTCTTCGGTCAGTTCTTCGAAGGCGGCGGGCGTCCCTTTTCTCCTTTTCGGCGTTCCAATTCTTAATTCTTTCTATCCATTTTTTTTCTCTTTATGAAAAATTTCTTTCAGTCACAGGCTGCCGTGATCATCGGCACTTGTTTGGCTCTTATCCTTCTCCCCGTGATGGCCTTCAGTCAGGCGGCATTGGGTTCCGCCGACGCTGCAGGCAATACGCAGCTCGCGCTTGTTCTTGCGTTCGTTGGCGCGGCTATGGCTACGGGTCTCTCCTGTCTCGGTTCGATTATCGGTGTATCCATGGTGGGTCAGGCTGGTGCGGGACTCCTTACAGAAAAGCCCGATCTCGCCGGAAAGGTCATTACACTCGCCGTGCTTCCGGGTTCGCAGGGACTGTACGGCATGGTCGTCACGCTCCTCTTCCTTTTCAGTTATGGTCCTTTGATGAGTGATCCGAAACTGAGCATTACTGTTCTCCAGGGATTCCTGCTCTTTGCCTGCTTCATGCCCGTGACAATCACGTGTCTTACATCGGCTCCGTACCAAGCAAAAGTCTGTGCCGCTGGTTTACACATGCTTGCAAAGGACGGAAGGCTTGCCGGTCGCGTCATCACGATGGCGGCCCTTGTGGAAACCTACGCACTTCTCGGGTTCCTCATCTCCTTCTTTATGTTGAATGCGGTAAAGGCCAGCATCGTTCTTCCGGTTCTTTAAATCATTCTCTCTTGTTCCTATGGCACTTCCCGACATCATTGCGGCTATCACCAAGGAAGCGGATATGCAGATTGCTGCATCCGCGTTGCAGCATGAGAACACCGTGAAGAACGCCAAAACGCTTTCCGAAGAGCATTGTCGTACGGTTATTGCTTCCATAGAAGCGCAGAAGCAGCAGAGCATCGAGCGCAAGCGCAGAGCCGCCGCGCAACATGCGGAGGCCGGTACGCGCAATGCCGTGTTACAGTGCAAGCGTCGATTGCTCGATACAGCCTATGCGGCGGTGCTTGAGAAGATGAGCAAAGCTCCCGAAAGCCGCATCGAGACGCTCCTGCGCGCCTGTCTTGCCACGGTGCACGAAGGGGAGATCCGCCCCGCAAAAGCGCATGCCGCGCTCCTGCAAAAGATGATTCATGGCAAGAAATTCACCATGGGGGAACCCCTTGATGCCCAGGGGGGCTTTCTCTGCATCACCAAAAATCAGGAACATGATTTCCTGTTTCATACGCTTGTCACTCAGGGGCTGCGTTCCCGCACGGAACTGCAGGCAGCACACGATCTCTTCCCCGCATCCCGCGCATGACCCTCGCTGCATCCGGTATCGGCAAGGATGTGTTTTTTGCACACGGCAGGATAGCCGTTTTGCAGCAACTACTTCTGTCCAATTCCGATATTGATCGCTTGCTCGGTGCCCACGATCTTACCGAAGTTACGCGCATTCTCGTGGAACTGAAGTTGAGCAGTCGTATTGATCAGGGGATCTCCGATCCGGATCGCATTCTCGATGCCATTGCCGTCTGGGTTCGCAGTGAAGTGCTGGAGATGGCGCCGCAAAAGTACGTACAGACGTTCGACGTCCTGTGGCTGGAGGGCGATCTTCCTCTCTTCTCCTATCTTCTCAAGGCAAAGCTTGGACTGACATCTGTCATAAGCCGCGTTCCGACTCCGGCAATTTCCGCCTATGCACCTGCCGTATGGCAGGCGCTTGTGGAAGAAGGGGTGTCCGGTGATCTTCCCCCCTCCGCCGTCTCCTGCGCGAAGGAAGCACTGGCTCTCCGCGAACCCACTCCGGCACTGGTGGACACCATCGTCGCCCGATGGGGGGTCGGGCATATGCTTGCGCTCGCGCGCGCATCGGGAAGGCACCTCATCGTATCGTATGTCCGACATGCCATCGATCTCCAGAATATCCGCACAACACTTCGTGTACTGGATCTCCCGAGCAAAGAACGCGCAGCCTTGTTTCTCCATGGTGGCACCCTTCCGCTCTCCGCATTTTCCGGTACGAAACAGGATCTCCAGCATGCCATTGCAGTCGCTGAAATCGGTTTTACGCTCACCGGCGAAATGCAGAATGGCGATCATCGGGAACTGGAGCAGTCACTAAGTTCGGTGCTCGCAGAAGATATTGCCGCAATGTGGAACATTCCTCTCAGCATTGAACCCCTGTTTGCATTCGCCGCACTCACTCTTCTGCAGCTCCGTCTGCTTCGCACCCTCTTGCTGGCCAAGCGCGCTGGATTTTCACCGCAAGATACCAAGCGTGTCTTGCCGCCTTTTCTCCCTGCTACCCACTACGTGCTCTGATCCATGTCTTCCTATCGCATCGCCATCGTCGGCTCACGTCAGTCTATAGAAGGTTTCTCGCTCCTTGGAGCGGATATTGTACCTGCGGAGACGACCGCAGAAGCCATCACTGCACTCTATCGTCTTAAAAAGGAAATGATGAAAGACGAGAGGGGTGTGGAGCGCAACACGTACGCCATTGTGTTCGTCACTGAAGACCTCGCGAGCGGAATTCCCCCCGAGGATGAAAAGAAACTCGCTCGCGGCGCTTTGCCCGCCATCATTCCTCTCCCTTCGCACCGCGGTTCGAGCGGATACGGACTTGCGCGTCTGAAGCGCATCGTCGAACGCGCCGTGGGTTCGGATATCCTCGCATAATCTTTTTCTCCCCTCTCTTCGTATGTCCAACGCATCAATCACCAAAGTCGCCGGTCCACTCGTCGTCGCTGACGGCATGTCCGAGGCGAAAATGTACGAGGTCGTCCGCGTCTCAAAAGAGAGACTCGTCGGCGAAGTGATCGAGCTTCACGGCGATACCGCAAGCATTCAGGTCTACGAGGAAACCTCCGGAATCGGTCCCGGAGAATCTGTGGAGCGTACGGGTACGACGCTTTCCGTGGAGCTTGCTCCCGGACTTCTGACCTCGATTTATGACGGTATCCAGCGCCCCCTTGAGCTCATCGAAAAAGCGGCAAAAAGCCCGTTCATTTCACGCGGCATTGAAGTGCCCGCTTTGGATCGCCACAAGAAATGGGATTTCAAGCCGGCAATGAAAGTAGGGGAAAATGTGACGGGAGGCGATGTGCTCGGGACAGTGCAGGAGACCGTGCTTATCGAACACCGCGTTATGGTCCCACCTGCTCTTGCCGGAACCCTCAGGAGCATCAAGAGTGGCGTGCATACTATTGAAGAGGTGATTGCGCAGATTGAGACGCAGGATGGCAAAACGGTGGATGTCCAGATGCTCCAGCGTTGGCCCATCCGTATTCCGCGCCCCGTGAAGCAGAAAGACATTCCCTCGGAGCCGCTTGCAACGGGCACGCGCATCCTCGATACGCTCTTTCCCATTGCGAAGGGTGGCGCAGGCGCTATTCCGGGCCCCTTCGGTGCGGGAAAAACGGTCACGCAGCAGGGGCTTGCAAAGTATTGCAACGCGCAGGTGATCGTCTACATCGGTTGCGGCGAACGCGGCAACGAGATGACGGAAGTGCTCTCGGAATTTCCACACCTCGAAGATCCGAATACGGGCGAGCCGCTCATGAAGCGCACGATCCTTATCGCGAATACCAGTAATATGCCGGTGGCTGCCCGCGAAGCAAGCGTCTACACGGGCATCACCATCGCCGAGTATTATCGAGACATGGGCTACGACGTCGCCCTCATGGCCGACTCCACCTCGCGTTGGGCGGAAGCAATGCGCGAAATGTCCGGACGTCTTGAGGAAATGCCCGGCGAAGAAGGGTATCCCGCGTATCTGGGATCGCGCACCGCCGGTTTCTATGAGCGTGCCGGCATCGTGCAATGTCTTGGCTCCAAACAGCGAAGCGGCTCTCTCACCGTCATCGGTGCCGTTTCACCTCCGGGAGGAGACTTCTCCGAGCCGGTCACACAAAACACGCTTCGCGTGACGAAGGTGTTCTGGGCGCTCGACGCAAAACTTGCTTACAAGCGCCACTTTCCCGCAATCAACTGGCTTCAAAGCTATTCGCTCTATGCCGAAAATCTTTCCGGATTCTATACAAAGGAGGTCGCCGCCGATTTCCCGAAGAATCGCGACCGGGCGCAGGTGATTCTGCAGGAGGAGAGCAAGCTGGAGGAAATTGTCCGCCTTGTCGGTACCGACGCTCTCTCGCCCAAGGAACAGCTGACACTGGAAGTCGCTCGCATGATTCGTGAAGATTTCCTCTTCCAGAACGCGTTCGACCGGGCCGATGCATTTACGTCTCTCAAGAAACAGCACCGGATTCTGAAGACGATTCTTTCTTTCATGGATGCTGCTCTTCCCGTGGTTGCCCAGGAAGATTTCGATATGCAAAAGATCCGCGAAATTCCCGTGAAGGAGCGCATTACGCAGGCACACCTTATCGCGGAAGACGCTCTCGAAGAATTTGATCTTCTCGATGCGGAAATCGTGCGTCAGATATCCGCTCTTCGCCCGTAGTCCGATCCACGCTCTTCATTCCTCCTCTTCCCATTCGATCCATGTCCACTGCCTACAAGACCATCAAAGACGTCACCGGCCCGCTTCTCATTGTCGAGCAGGTGGAAGGTGTCACCTATGACGAGCTCTGCGAGATCGAGCTCAGTGACGGCTCCCGCCGTCTCGGCAAAGTGCTCGAGGCGTCTACGGGCCGCGCCGTCGTTCAGCTCTTCGAATCCACGCAGGGCGTTACGACGCAGGGCACCAAGATCCGGTTTCTCGGTCGCACGTTTCAGCTTGGCGTTTCCGAGGGAATGCTCGGCCGCATCTTCTCGGGATCGGGTACTCCGATCGACGGCGGGCAGCAGATTCTTCCGGAGAAGAAACTCGATATCAACGGCGAGCCGATCAATCCGTCGTCACGCGAATTTCCCGATGACTTCATCCAAACGGGTATCTCGACGATTGACGTTCTTAACACACTCGTTCGCGGCCAGAAACTTCCGATCTTCTCGGGCGCGGGTCTTCCCCATAACCGTCTTGCGGCCCAAATCGCCCGCCAGGCGAGAGTTCTTACTACGAAGGAAGTGGAGTCTCAGCAGTCCGACGAGAATGCACAGGGGAGCGGCGACGACAAGTTCGCCGTCGTCTTCGGCGCGATGGGCGTGACGTTTGAGGAAGCACAGTTTTTCAAGCAGGAATTCGAGCGTACGGGCGCACTTTCGCGTGCAGTTCTTTTCCTCAACACAGCCGCCGATCCGGTCGTCGAACGCATCGCCACACCACGCCTCGCTCTTACCGCAGCGGAGTATCTTGCGTATGAATTGGGCTACCACGTCACGGTGATCCTCACCGATATGACCAACTACTGCGAAGCGCTGCGCGAAGTGTCCGCTGCACGCAAGGAAGTACCGGGGCGTCGCGGATATCCCGGCTATCTCTATACCGATCTTGCGACCATTTACGAGCGCGCAGGCCGCATTCGCGGACGCAAAGGCTCCATCACACAGATTCCCATCCTCACGATGCCGGAAGACGATGTGACGCATCCAATTCCGGATCTGACGGGCTATATCACCGAGGGGCAGATTCGTCTCGATCGCAGTCTCCACCAAAAAGGAATCTACCCGCCGGTCATTCCGATGGGATCGCTCTCCCGTCTCAAGGGCAAGGCTCAAGGCGAAGGCAAAACCCGCGAGGACCACAGCGGCATGGATGCCCAGCTCACAGCCGCCTACGCTCGCGGCATAGAAGTCCGCGAGCTTGCGGTCATCCTCGGCGAATCATCCCTCAATGAAGTCGACAGGGCTTACCTGACATTTGCATCGCGCTTCGAGAAGGAGTTTATCGCGCAGGATGAGTTCAAGAGCCGTTCGATCTACGAATCGCTCTCCATCGGATGGGGACTTCTCAAAGAGCTTCCGAAGTCGGAACTCAAGCGCGTGAAAGCGGCGCATATCGAAAAATACGGCAGTCGTTAATTCTTTCTTTTCAGACTTCATGGCCCTCCTGAACGTCAATCCGACCCGCATGGCCCTTCTGGATCTGAAGCGCCGG
>JBBTVH010000120.1:0-8309 GCA_038063355.1 Patescibacteria group bacterium
GTAGGGGCATTGCGCGCAATGCCCCTACACACCTCAGGAACGCTACCACTCTCTGAACGTGAAATCAGCATCATCGCCCGCCTTGGCTCCGGCTCCGCAGCACGCAGCATCTTCGGCGGTTTTGTATCACTGGCAAACAAGCAAACGAGCCAACAAGAAAACGATGCTATCGACTCTGCGTATGCCGAACAAATCGCTCCCCCTTCGCACTGGCCTCTCCACGACATCATCATCGTCCCGACGATGGAAGAGAAAAAGGTGGGTTCCACCGAAGGGCATCACATGGCTCACACGAGTTCCCTGTTTCCGAAAAGAATCGAAGCCATCACGAAGCGACGCCAGCAGGAATGCATCGACGCGATCTTGAAGAAAGATTTCGAGGCGCTGCAGAGCGTCACCGAAGAAGACTGCTGGGACATGCACAACGTCATGCAGACACAGGCTCCCCCACTCCAATATTTGAACGATGAAACCTACCGGATTACGGAGGAAATCGAGGATCTCCGGGCGCAGCAGCATCTTCCTGTGCTCTACACGATGGATGCGGGACCTACGGTGCATTTGTTCTGTGAGGAAGAGGCTGTGGACGCCATTCGCGTGTACGCGCATGCCCAGAAGAATTGCACGATCTTTGAGGCAAAAATAGGAAAAGGAGCGGAATTAATTGAAAATTGAAAATGGAAAATTGAAAATGAATGTAAGCTGAGAAAACTGGAAACCTTAACTTTCAATTTTCCATTTTCAATTTTCAATTTCTCCGTGGACCTTCGCAATCTCCCACCGGACCTCGATTCTTTCGGTCGCGTCTCCGCCCGACGTTCGATGATCGAGCAGGAATTGGGGGCGGATCTCTCCGCGCTTTCGATTGATGCCGCCAAACTCGGTCACGCTGAGGAAAAAAATTGCGAAAACATGTTCGGCGCCGTGCCGATTCCGGTCGGAATCGCGGGACCGCTCACAGTCACCTTAAGTGATGGCACGGAAACCACAGTTTATCTTCCGCTGGCAACAACCGAGGGCGCGCTTGTGGCGAGTGTGAACCGCGGCTGCAAAGCCCTACAAATCGGGAGCAGCCTTTCTGGCTGCGGTCCAGTAAGGACAGCATCGAAATACCACGGCGTGACGCGCTCAATTGCCTTTCAAACCCGCAACCAGCAACCAGTAACCCGTAACTTGATTCAAGAGCACGAACAAGAATGGAAAGCCGTCGGCGAAGCGACAAGCAGCCACCTCAAAATCCTCTCGTATGAGATCGATGAAAAAGACGATCATGTTTTTCTGACAATTGCCGCCGATACCGATGAAGCCATGGGCATGAACATGGTCACGATCGCCGCGCAGGCCATCGGAGAGTGGATCGAGACATCATTCCAGCCACACCCCTCCGCGGGTGTGGTCGGCGGTGTGCGCTTCATCACCGTCGCCGCCAACGTCGACTCCGATAAAAAACCCTCCAAGCGCACGCATGACAAAGGCCGCGGCTACGAAGCTTCTGCAATCTGCAATGTACCATCTGCAATTATCCAAGATGTCCTGAAGACAACTCCCGAAGCACTTCTCGCTACTGCAAAAGCAAAGCTTGATCTCGGCTCCACTCTCGCCAGCGCCCTCGGCCATAACTGCCACGCCGCAAACATCATCGCAGCGCTGTACCTTGCAACCGGCCAGGATGTCGCACACGTTGTGGAAGGATCGCTCGCTGATACAACGGTCATAGAAATGCGGAATTCGGAATTCGGAATTCGGGATCTACAAATCTCAACGCGTTTGCCCGCTCTCATGATAGGAATAAGAGGAGGAGGCACTACACTTCCTGCGCAACGACAATGTTTGAATCTGCTTTTGACAAACAATTCCGCATTCCGAATTCCGCATTCCGAATTACCCCCATGTCGGATCTTAGCAGAAGTCTTCGCCGCGGCTGTCTTGGCCGGCGAACTCTCTCTCCTTGCCGCTCAATCCAGCCATACACTGGCTAAAGCACACAAAAACCTCGGAAGATGATCCGTCTTTTTCTCGCCCAAAATCCATCTCTCCAATACCCTCTTTGCGACATACACGCTGAACGATCAGCCATCATCGCCTTCGGCCGCTACCTCCCTACGCTTCGCATTACGACAGAGGAAATTGCCAAAGCGCACGGCCAGGATGTGGCGGTGATTCACGGAGGAATAGGCGTAGAAGAAAAAACAGTCCCCGGTGAAGGAGAAGATTCGTTCACGATGGCGTTTGAGGCGGCGAAGCAGGTACTCGATCTATCCGGAATGCAAAGTTCGGAGATCTCTGCGGTATATGTGGGATCTGAATCCCATCCGTATGCCGTGAAACCGACGAGTGGCATGGTCGCCGCTGCACTTGGAGTTCATCCATTCTCGTTTTGCGCCGATCTGGAGTTTGCCTGCAAAGCGGGAACGGCCGGGATGCAGATCGTGGATAGTTTTGTAAGAAGCGGACAAATCCGGTATGGCCTTGCAATCGGTACGGATACCGCGCAAGGACGGCCGGGTGATGCGCTGGAATACACGGCAGCGGCGGGAGCAGCGGCGATGATTTTAGGGCCGAGCGATGCCAAAAACGCACTCTGCCGCATCGACCACACACTTTCCTTTACGACCGATACGCCGGACTTCTGGCGCGCCAACGGTGAGGATTTCCCGGCGCACGCAGGAAGATTTACCGGCGAGCCGGGATATTTCCACCACATGCGTGAGACGATCAAAGGAATTTTGGATGTCAGCAAGACCGCGATCACGGATTTCGATCACATCGTCCTCCACATGCCCAACGCCAAGTTCCCCTCGAGAGTCGCCAAGGAATTTGGAATGAAAAAAGAGCAACTGGAGCGCGGCTTCATTGTCCCGAGAATAGGAAACACGTACGCCGCATGCTCTCTTCTGGGGCTCACATTCTCTCTAGAAAAAGCGAAGAAAGGACAGCGTCTCCTCCTTGTCTCCTACTGTTCAGGCGCAGGCTGCGACGCATTTGTGCTTACGATGCTTAGAGACGGCAAAGAACTGCCCAAAGACGAGAGAATGCCGAAATATCTGACGTATGGGGAGTATCTGCAAGCAGCGACTAAGTAAATTGCTGAATGGTTAAATGGCTAAATGGCTACGCAAGCGGTTATCGAAGCTGGTTCCTAACCATTTAGCCATTTAACCATTTAACACCTTCCCGTACAAAGGTATACTTCCCAAGATCTATGAACGGTGAAATTTTCCTTGTCGGAACCGGCCAGACAAAATTCGGCGAATGGTGGCAGAAGTCGCTTCGAAATTTGATCGAAGAAGCGATGGACGCCGCGATCGCGGACGCGAAGATTTCGCCGCTCGCCATCGACGCGGTGGTGATCGGCAACATGCTCGGCGAGACCCTCAATGAACAGGCGCAGCTCGGAGCGCTGACTTCGGCATTTCTGCCCCATCGTCCGCCAGCAATCCGGGTAGAAGCCGCCTGCGCTTCCGGATCGGTCGCGGTGCATACAGCCTGCGCGCTTCTCGAAAGCCGCCGTGCGGAAACGGTGCTTGTGATCGGTGCGGAGAAGATGACAGACGCCGACAATGCGCGCGTGGCCGCGGGCCTCATGGGCGCCGGAGACAGCGAATTGGACGCTCCTTCGGGCCTTACGTTCCCGGGCATCTTCGGCCTGATTGCGGCGCGCTACATGTATGAATACGAGCTGACGCGCGAGGATTTGAGCCTTGTGAGCGCCCGCCACCATGAAAATGCGGCCAGCAATCCCTTCGCACAGTTTCGCAGCGCCGTGGCGCCCGAAGCGGTTTCGGGAAGTTCACTAATCGCGGATCCTCTACGCCTCCTCGACTGCTCCCCCATTACCGACGGCGCCGCGGCAATGATCCTCTCACGGACACACCGAAGCCCTATCCAACTGAAAGCGTCGCAGATCGCCACAGACAGTCTGAGTCTCACCGAGCGACCTACAATCACTTCGTTTGCATCGACGCGTGATGCGTTCAGCCGCGCATGTGAAGAAGCGGAAATCCAGAAAGACGATCTTGCACACCTGGAACTTCATGACTGCTTCTCGATCGCCGCGGTCATCAGCCTCGAAGACATGGGTTTTGCCGATCCCGGAGCTGGCATCCGGCTCTACCGCGACCGCACTGCAGATTGCTCGATCAACCTGAGCGGCGGCCTGAAAGGCTGCGGCCATCCCGTGGGAGCCACAGGCGTAAAGCAGATCTGCGACATCGCCAAACAATTAAAAGCATCCAAGCAGCGCTACGCCGCGGCCCATAACTTCGGCGGCGCCGGAGCAACATGCTGTGTCCACATCCTCGAACAGACCATCGAACAATAATTTTCAATTTTCAATTTTCCATTTTCAATTTCGTGATCACTCCCCCCTCCTACCACCGCCGCCAGAAGACGCTGTCTGACCGCATGCATGGAGGAACACTGCTTTCTTTTACGACGGTCCGCCATCCTCCGGCGGGCTTTCCGGATACGCCTATCCGGCTCGGGCTTGTGGCTTTGGATACGGGCGCACAGGTGATCGGCCAGGTGCAAGGCGAACATCCGATGATTGGTGACCGCGTAGCGCCACGCATGCACCTTACTCGTACCACTGCGGAAGGTCTGCGAATCTACGAAGTTGCATACGAATCGCTCGTGCGTATCCCGGCAAAAGACGACTTTGTCTTTGAAGGATACATCTTGGCGCTCACGGGGCCTTCGGGCGTGGGAAAGTCGACGGTGAGCAAAATCCTTGTGAAAGCTTTGAGTGATTACGTTGTGCCCGTGCCGATTCTCACGACCCGTGGAGCAAAAGACGGCGATGACGGCGAATATCTCTACGTGTCCCACCAGGAATTTATCGCACTACAGGACAAGGGCCTTTTGGCTTCCGCGACGCATATTCCCTCGAACACCGAAGACCGGATGTACGGGTACCGCAAAGAGGATATCACCGCGATCTGGAAGCAGAAGCGTATTCCCGTCGTCGTCACCGAAATGCATCTTCTCCAGGGGCTTTCGAGGACCTTCGGCCGCCGCTCGATTCTTTCTTGCGGACTGCTTCCGCCCGGAAGCAGCCGCCGCGCGATGCTTTCGCAACTCCTGCACCGGCTCCGCGCCCGCGGACGCGATACGGAAGAAAACATTGCCGACCGCGTGCGAAATGCGAGTGCCGATCTCGATTTCTTCCTGCAGAGAAAAGAGTTGTTTGACCATATGCTTGTGAACGATGACATTACGGCGGTGGTGGACGCCCTGAAGGGGCATGTCCTGAGGACACAGGAGGAAAAGGCATAGGGTACAATCGGGGCACTGGTGATGCTCAAGAAATAATCAGGATTTCCCTCTCCAGAAAGAGAAAAGTGATCACTGGACATATCTAATTTTTTATGTTCATAAGCCTACCACAAAAACCCGTTTTATGATAGAATATTAAGATTTATAGCCAAATCAACACAAATTGATGTCTCTCCACGCACTCATGTTCGGATGGGAGTATCCCCCGCTACACCTGGGGGGGCTGGGCGTTGCGTGCCAAGGGCTGGTGCAAGGGCTTCTACGCAACGGCGTAAAGATCACTTTGGTCCTTCCCCACGCAAATAAAAATGCGGAACGGGATGTTGCCGTGCTCACGACGGATAATGCTTCTGTAACAACACTTTCCGTACCAAGCATCTTGCAACCCTATGACACGCACGGTAGCTACGACATCCGTGCAGGGAACATTTCACGGGAAGACTGCAACATCTACGGGGGAGACATTGCCGGGGCGATTGAGAAGTACACCGCCGCAAGCGTGAATATTTCAAGAAACCTCGCGCCGAACGTGGTGCACTGCCACGACTGGATGACCTACGGCGCAGGAGTCCGCGCCGCGCACTACCATCGCGTCCCGCTCGTAGCGCATATCCACGCGACGGAGCTGGATCGAACGAACTTCCATCCGAACAAGTGGATCTACGGCTTTGAAAAACGCGGGTTCGATGCGGCAGACCGGATCATTGCAGTGAGCAACTACACCAAGAACGTTCTTACAGAACACTACGGTATCGCTGCAGACAAAATCGCCGTCGTTCATAACGGAACGAGCGAGCATCTCACACCCCAGGCGAACTTCGGCATGCACAGCCGTCATGGAAAGAAAGATCATCCCATGGTCCTCTTCCTCGGCCGCCTCGTCCTGCAAAAAGGCCCGAAACAGTTCCTGGATATGGCCAAAATCATCCACCGCAAGCACCCCGAAGTGCAGTTCTGCGTTGCAGGAGACGGCGACATGCTTCCCGAAATGGTGACGTATGCGATCAACCAGGGACTTTCGCAGTGTGTGCTGTTCACCGGCAAAGTGGGCAGCCGCGAAGTGAGCGAACTCTATAACCGCGCCTCCTGTTTTGTGATGCCGTCTTTGAGTGAGCCCTTCGGCCTCGTCGCTCTCGAAGCTGCGGCACACGGAACCCCGGTCGTCTTGAGCAAGCAATCGGGCGTACGCGAAGTCCTCGACCACTCTTTCCAGGTGGATTTCTGGGACACGGAGAAAATGGCCGATTGCGTTCTCACGATTCTGCGCGAGAAACCTCTCGCACTTCAGTTGCGCTCCGAAGCGTCTCGAGCTGTGACATATCTCACCTGGCAACACCAAGCCGAGGTCGTCCGTTCTATTTACGAGAATCTCATCCAAGCATGACACCAAAGAAAAAGATCCAACTCGGCACCAGCAAACCAGCAAACCAGCAAACTGGCTCGCCCCCTTCGATCTGTCTCTACTTCCAGGTGCACCAACCCTATCGCCTAAAAGATCTTCGGATCAGCGACGTAGGATCGATGAACCTGCAGTACTTTGACACTGAGAAAAACTCTGCGATTTTCCGGAAGGTCGCGGAGAAATGCTACCTGCCGACCAACGCGCTTCTCCTCGAGCTTCTGCATGCCCATCCGAATTTTAAAATCGCCTTCTCGATTTCCGGAGTGTTCCTGGACCAATGCAAAGAATACGGAGAAGACGTCCTAGAATCGTTCCGGAAGCTCGGAGAAGCGGGACAAGTGGAATTCCTCGCCGAGACCTACTACCACTCACTCTCGTGCCTCACATCGCTGCGGGAATTTCTGGAGCAAGTGAGCTTGCATGTGCGCACCATCGAAAAATTATTCAGAGTGACGCCGAAAGTGCTTCGCAATACGGAGTTGATCTACCGCAATGAACTCGCGCAGATCGCACGGCTCATGGGATTTTCGGGAATCCTCAGTGAAGGCGCGGACCGAATCCTGGGAGACCGCAGCGCCAATCAGCTCTTCGAACCTCCGGACTTCAAAGTGAGCCTCAAAGATCAGCGAACCATCCGCTCGTTTAGGCCGTTCAATAAAGCGCAGCGCGACATCCGCATACTTCTCAAAAATTACCGCCTGAGTGATGACGTCGCGTTCCGGTTCTCCGATAAAAGCTGGATTGGCTTTCCGCTGACCGCCGAATGCTTCACCGACTGGCTTATGGGCTCGGGAGGATTCACCACGAACCTCTTCATGGACTATGAAACCTTCGGCGAACATCAGTGGGCCGATACAGGAATTTTTGATTTCCTCCGGGCGCTTCCTCGGATTTGGCAGGAGCGCGGCATTCTCGCGCGCACCCCCAGTGAAACAATCGATGCGTGGAATCAGAGCAAACAGCCCACCCCGTGCTATGACGCGCATGAATTCCTCTCATGGGCAGACCAAGAGCGTGATCTCTCTGCATGGCAGGGAAACCGGATCCAGACGGCAGCCCTTGCGGCGATCCATGCTCTGGAGAAGCCGGTACGCAAGTCGGAAGATCCCCGGATGATCGATGCGTGGAGAAAACTGCAGACCTCGGACCATTTCTACTACATGTGCACAAAGTACTGGAGTGACGGCGACGTGCATAAATACTTCAGCCCCTACGACTCGCCCTACGAAGCCTATCGTCGCTTTTCCCATGCTCTCTGCGACCTGAAGCAAATGCTCGACTCCCGATCTCACGACGCACCATCCACCATCCACCACTCAGCACTCCCCACTCCCGACTCCTAATGCCCCGCTCCCTCGTCCTCGGTAACGGCTGCGTCCTTGCGACCTTCGATGAGAAGTTGCAGATGCGCGATCTCTACTTCCCGTTTGTCGGCATGGAGGACCACACGGCCTACGGCGACGTGCATCGCATCGGGTTCTTCGTGGAAAGCAAAGGATTCTCGTGGATCTCGGATCCCGACTGGGCCGTGGACATCCGCTACCGGTTTGCAACCCTCGTCGGGGAATCCACGGCACGGAGCGACCGCCTGGGCCTCAGCGTGCGCGTCATCGACTACGTGCATCCGGTCCAC
>JBBTVH010000121.1:0-14037 GCA_038063355.1 Patescibacteria group bacterium
AACAAGAAGGGTTCACAGTGATCGACCTGTATGACACGTTCGGAAACGAAGCAAAAACTCTAGCATGGGATACCGTGCACCCGCATCCGGAAACGTTGGAAAAGGCCGCAGAAGTCATTGCGCCTCACCTGCAATGAAAACACAATAGGAATGATATCCTGCTCCCCTGTCCTGTATGAAAATTCCCGTCAATGAGCCCGTCATCGCGCCTGAATCCAAGCAGGCAGTGATCGAAGCGCTGGAAACAGGATGGGTTTCTTCAGCGGGGCCATGTATCACCCAGTTCGAACGCGAATTTGCGGATTTTTTGGGTATGAAACACGGGGTCGCAGTGATGAACGGGACTGCCGCGTTGCATCTGGCGCTTGCGAGCCTTCGCATCGGGCCCGGAGACGAAGTTATCGTGCCGGACTTCACGATGATTTCGACGGTCGCGGCGGTGATGTATACCGGCGCGACACCTGTCTTTGTGGACGTTGACCCGGAGACCTTCGCGATAGACCCGGTCCTCATGGCACAAGCCATCACGCCGCGCACGAAGGCGATTATTCCCGTGCACCTCTACGGTCACAGCGCGGACATGGATCCCATTTTGGAAACGGCGCAAAAACACAACCTAGCGGTGGTTGAGGATGCAGCCGAAGTGCACGGCGCGACGTACAAAGGCAAACTTTGCGGATCGATGGGAGTGATGAACTGTTTCAGTTTCTATGCCAACAAGCTGATCACCACAGGCGAAGGCGGCATGGTCGTGACGAATGACAATGCGCTGGCTGAAAGAGCGAAGCGCCTGCGTGACCTAGCGCATAGTCCCGAGAAACGCTTCGTGCATACCGACTTGGGATTCAACTACCGCATGACGAACCTGCAGGCGGCCCTAGGTGTCGGCCAGATGCCGCATATACAAGAGTACGTGGAGAAGAAGCAATGGATGGGACGTCGCTACAAAGAAGAGCTCTCGAAAGTACCCGGCCTGCGGCTCC
The DNA here is from genome assembly GCA_038063355.1 of Patescibacteria group bacterium. Lineage (GTDB taxonomy): Bacteria > Patescibacteriota > Gracilibacteria > Peribacterales > Peribacteraceae > 2-12-FULL-55-11. The sequence goes on from JBBTVH010000121.1 coordinate 984, forward strand.
CCATAACAAAGGACTACGCAACGAACGTGTATTGGATGTACGCTGTGCTCGTCGAAGATGCATTCGGAATGTCCAAGGACACCCTCCGAAAGAAACTTGCGGAACGTGGAGTGGATACCCGGGATTTTTTCTACCCGTGCCACAGCCAACCGTTCCTGCGTACGCATCCGCAGGCGAAGGAATCGTTCCCCGTAAGCGAAGATATCGCAAAGCGCGGATTCTACCTTCCTTCCGGACTGGCACTCACGGAGGAGCAACTTTCGTACGTTACGCAGGCAGTACGCGACATCGCTCAAGAGCGCTAAGCACCACCATCCATCACACATGATTCCTGAACCCTCCAGCATTTCCGTCGTCATTCCCTCCTATAACGAGCGGGGCAATATCAAAGACGCCATCGAGCGCACGGCTGCAGCACTGGGCGATGGCCTGCTTGAGGTTATCGTGGTGGATGACAACAGCCCCGATCGCACCTGGGAAGTGGTGGAACAACTGAGAAACCCCCGCTGCCATCTGATACGGCGCATGGACAAACGCGGACTGGCTTCCGCACTTTCTGATGGCACCAAAGCTGCAAAAGGAAAATACGTCGTGTGGTTGGACTGCGACCTTGGCATTCCGCCGGAAGACATCGTGAAACTGGTCGAGAGGCTGGATGAGTACGAAGTGGCGGTGGGATCGCGCTATGTGAAGGGAGGATTGGACACCCGGCACCGCTTCCGGGCATTTTTGAGTTATGTTTTTAACTTCTACACCAGAGTGGTGCTCGGGCATTTTTCGTTCTGGGACTGGACATCCGGATTCGCTGCCGCACGCAGAGAGACGCTTCAGAAAGTCCCACTTTCCCCGGACGGTTTTGGCGAATACTTCGTGTAGTGGGTGTATGCCTGTCTGGAAAAGGGCGTGAAGATCGTCGAAGTGCCGTACCGGTACGGGCTCCGGCAGGCGGGAGTCTCGAAAACCGACGGCAATCTCCGCGTCTTTTTCCACCTCGCTGTGAACTATGCGTGGAGAGTGATCCGCATTAGAATGCGCGGGAGAACACCATCTTCATGAATCCCGCACAAGGAAACACCACCGCATATACGACGATCTCGCGCTGCCGCGTGTGCGGCTCGAAGGAGATTAGCCCGCTCTATACGCTGGGAGATCTCTACGTGTCGGATTTTGTAGAGGCGATGGATCAAGGGATCAAGGCACCGCTCGAAATGGTGATGTGTGAACATTGCTTACTCGTGCAGCTTCGCGATACCGCTCCTCAGGAACTGCTCTACGCGCGGTTTTACTGGTATCGCTCGGGTGTAACGGACACGATGAAGAAGGCACTTCGCAATATCACCGAAAGCATCGAGCAGCGCGTGCATTTGAAGGCGGGAGACATCGTGATGGATATCGGCAGCAACGACGGGACGATGCTTCGGACGTACGTCGTACCCGGTATCGTCAAGGTGGGCGTGGAACCCGCATCGAACTTAGCCGAGGAAGGCAGGAAAAGTCTCGACTATTTCATCAACGATTTTTGGACTAAGGAAAACTATGAGAAGGCCATTCCAGGCGCGAAGAAGGCAAAAGTCATCACGGCTATCGGCATGTTTTATGACATGGAAGACCCCAACCAGTTCATCCGCGATGCGGCGCTCTGCATGGAGGATGATGGTGTATTTATCGCACAGCTGATGTGCTTGAAAAACATGCTCGATACCAATGACGTGGGCAATATCTGCCATGAACATCTGGAGTTCTACTCGCTCAAATCCCTCGAATTCCTGCTGGAGCGAAACGGACTCACGTTGATCGATATCGAGCACAACAACGTCAACGGCGGCAGCTACCGCGTGTATGCAGGGTTGAAGGATGGGAATCCTCCGGCGATGCCCGCGGGAGCGGCGGAGCGCTTGGCACAGTACCGAACGGAAGAACAGGGTATCGACTCCAAGGAAGTGCATGCTGAATTCTTCGCGCGCATCGAGGAGAGCAAGCGCCAATGTGTGGAGTTTATTAAGGATGCCGTCTCGAAAGGAAAAAGTGTGTGGGTGTATGGCGCCTCCACCAAAGGCAACACGATTCTTCAGTACTACGGGCTCAACCACACCGTGATAAAAGCCGCCGCGGAACGAAGCCCCGAAAAGTGGGGGAAATTCACTGTGGGCACCGGCATTCCAATCGTCTCCGAAGACGAAGCGCGCAAAGCCCGGCCCGATTACTTCCTAGTCCTGCCCTACGCGTTCTTCGATGAGTTCTATAAGCGCGAAGAACAGTGGCGAAAGGGCGGCGGACAGTTTATTGTCCCTCTCCCGCAATTCCGCGTGGTTCCGTAACTTTTCTCTCCTATCAATATGAATAAGAAGAAGGCATTGATCTTGGGAATCACTGGCCAAGACGGAAGCTACTTAGCGGAGTTTTTGCTTGAGAAAGGATATGAAGTTCACGGCCTTCTCCGACGTTCGGCAACAGGAAACACCCGAAACATCGACCATCTTTTGGAGAAGATCGCGCTGCACCGCGGCGATCTTGCCGATGCCACCTCCCTTCTCCGCGCCATCAGCGCTGTGCGACCGCAGGAGATCTATAACGAAGCAGATCAGGATCATGCGGGCTGGAGCTACGACCTGCCGGATTACGCCTCTGATATAACGGGAAGCGCGCCGGGTAGAGTGTTGGAGATTGTAAGGCAGATAGATCCCACCATCCGCTTCTTCCAGCCGCTGACATCGAACATGTTCGGCCTGACCGATACCCTGAAGCAAAATGAGGAGACACCACTGAACCCTCAAAGTCCGTATGCCTGTGCAAAGACCTATGCATGGTCACTCGTGAAATACTATCGGAATGTCCACAAACTCTTTGTTGCAACAGCTATTTTCTTCAATCACGAATCGCCCAGGCGGACGGATTCGTATGTCACACGCAAAATCACAAAGTCTGCTGTACGGATCTCGCTTGGGCTTCAGAAAGAACTCCGGCTCGGCGATTTAAGCGCCAAACTCGACTTTGGATATGCAGGCGAATTCATGGAAGCGGCATGGAACATTCTCCAGCTTGATGAGCCTGATGATTTTGTCATCGGCACCGGGGAAGCCGTATCGGTAGAGCAATTTTTGGAGGAGACATTCGCGCAACTCGGCCTTCGCGTGAAAGATCACGTCGTCATCGACCAGAAATTCTTCCGACCTGGAAAGACGAGCACGTTGATTGCAGATTATGCAAAAGCCAAGAAAGCGTTTGGATACGAACCCAAGGTGAAATACAAAGACCTGATCAAAATCATGGTCGATGCGGACATGAAGATAGAAAAAGAGACGATGGGGAAGCGTTAGTCCTCCATCGAGAGGAATTTCTGCAGGAAATCCCCATGATGGTTAATGATTTCTTTTGGAATCTCTGTGAAGAATTCCCCCTCCTCGGGTTTTTCCGACGCTGTGCAGACGCATACGAGCGAGAGAGCGCTGCTGTAGGGATGATCCGGCCACATGTAGGTGTCGATGACTCTCTCAAACGCCACCGAGATCCCAAGTTCTTCATGTGCGATGCGCTTGCAGCCATCTTCGATGGATTCGCGGTGGTGCAAGTAACCGCCTGGAATGTGCCAACCATCCCAATCCGCGTCTTTGCGATGGACGAGGAGAAAATTCTTGCTGGTTGTGGTGACAATCACTTCGACTGCCGGAACAGGAACGACGCCGTGGATCGCCTTCCAGACAGGCAGAGGCGTCTTCGGCGGCAGGAGATCTTCCGTACGCAGTTTTTTGAGTAACGCTTCTAATTGTTGTATTTCCTCGGGAGTCATGCGATAGCCCGGAAGAATTCTTTCGAGCCTGAGTCTCCGGGATACGGACCCTGCTTCACTTCGTGCATGCGGGTATCTTCCAGGAATTCGACGCCGTGCCCGCCGCCGAGGATCAGGGCAAACTCCCCCGCCCCGATTTCCTCTTTGCCGACGGGGTTCCAGTTGTCATCGAAAATCGTGAGACGGACTTTTCCTTTCTCCACGTAGAAAAATTCGCTGACGGATCCTACGGTGATCGGACGGTCCGGATGACGATGCGGCTTCACTTCGTATCCCTTGGGTCTCTCCATAATGCCGACTTGGAAAGGATCGGTGGGTTCTGTGACAAACTTGATGCCGTCTACCTTGGGGCGTTTGCCAATCAACGCCAATGTCTTCCCGTTGACCGCAATGTTCCTGATTTCTTGCATAGGACGAGTGTATAGAATCGCTTGCGCAATCGAAGAATCGCGAAGTCGGGCTTTGCCCGACTGGAGCGCACAATACAGGGAAAGGAGAGTCCATGAGAGGAAAACCGCTAGGTTTTCCTTTCATGAATTATGTTGCTTCCGTAAGGATCCTCTCCATCCTCTGGTTCCACGAATGCCGATGAACGATGTTCGCGCGTTCTTCGGCGCTTTTGAGTGGATGCTCGATGGCGGAAGTGATGCCTTGTGCGAGACTTGCAGGATCACCGGGTGCACAGAAATGCACGACGCGCTCATTCACGACATCGCGTATAGGAGGAAGATCCGCGCAGACGATCGGCTTGCGGGCAGCAAGATACTCAAACAACTTGAGCGGCGATGTATCACGCAGGAAGTAGGGATGCCTGCTCTTCGGCGCGGGATACACGCAGATATCGCACGCGGCGATCGCAAAGGGAACACGGCGAACGGGAATCATGCCTTGGAAACGGATGTCCTGAGCCGTGAGTCCGCGCTCCTCTGCCCTACGCTTGTACGTGCCCTGCCATGATGAAGGTCCGCCGACGATCCAACAAAAGACGGGGGTCCCTTTTTTTCGAAGAATCGCCATGGCATCAATAAGTTCGGCCACTCCTTTCTCCAGCGTATCGCGCGTGACGAGCGATCCAACGTATCCCACGACGGTCCGATCCTGCGGCAGCGACCAGTCCTGCTTAGCGAGATTTGCGGGCGGCAGGTTATAAAACCGCTCGTGATCCACACCGTCTGCTTCCACGAGGATTTTGCGGGCATCGCACCCCCAGGAAAGCAACTCTTTGCGCATCGCATGCGTCAGGCAAACGACCAGGCGGCACCGATTGGTCATGCGCACGAAGCGCTTCTTGAAAAATCTCGGGAGGGTATGCAGCTCCAGAATGATCGGAAGTTTCGTTGCGAGAAGCGCGGGGAGGAGCACGGGAGAGCGGACATACAGAAGATCTGCCCGGGACGAGGCGAAATATGTTTTGAGCGCGTATCGGTAGGAAATCATGGCAATCGCAAATGCGAGCTTCCCGGGGACGAATGAGGAGCTGAGCGCATCGAACTGCTGCAGCCGCACAATGGAAAAAGACTCCGGAATCCCATAGAAACGAAACGCGCTCTCGGACGGCATCACCCCTACGGTCGGCGTGACAAGGGTCACCGCATGATCCAGGGAGGCCACAGCATGGCACACCTGGGCCACCTGGTAGCCATGAGCTTTTTCGGTGGGAAAGCGCGTATGTGTGACGTAGGTGATGCGCATGGATGCTAGTATAAACCGCGATGCAGTCATCTGTCCTCATGTTCGGTTTTCATGACCTGCATGCCCCGCGGCACCTCACGGTGCGCAAGTATTATGAGAGTAAGGGGAAAGCAATCGTAGAATGCCACACGTCACGAAAAGGCTTGCTGCCGAAATGCCGCGATCTTGTGCGGCAATTCCGCACGCACCGAAAGAGCTGTACAACTGTGGTCGTCACGTTCCCCGGGCATCATCTCGTCTGGCTAGCCTGGCTCTTAACAAGATTCCCCCGGAAAATTCTGGTCTTTGATGCGTTTATCTCTGCATACGACACACTCGTTGTCGATCGGAAAAAGGTGCATCGCTGGAATCCTCTCGCATGGTTCATCTGGCTCACGGATGTTATCGACTGCCATCTTGCTGATGAGGTCTTGATCGATACCAAGGCGCACAAGGAGTACTTCAGCCGCACTTTCCGCATCCACCCGGCGGATATCACTGTGGTGTATCTGGAAGCGCCGGACTATTTCCGTCCGGACCCGCATCACCGGCATATGCAGGGGGAAACGTTTGAAGTGCTCTTTTACGGAAGTTACATACCACTGCAGGGTATCGACGTGATTCTCAAGGCGGCTGCAATCCTCCAAGACAGGCATGCCCGCGTACATTTCACCCTCATCGGCGGCGGCCAGACGTATGCGGCAATGCGACTCCTTGCGACGGAATGGAAGCTCGAGAATGTGACCTTCAAGCCCTTTGCGCCGCTTCAGGACCTCCCGGCCATCATCCGCGATGCGGATGTCACGCTTGGTATTTTTGGCGCCGGAGAGAAAACGCAACGCGTGATTCCCCACAAAGTCATCGAATGTATGGCCTGCAACGTTCCCGTGATCACGGCAGATACTCCTGCCATCCATGAACGCTATACAGAAGGACAAGGCATCTACCTTGTTCCCGCAGGAGACGCTCATGCGCTTGCCGGGAAGATCGTGGAGTTGCAGGCAGAGTTGCAGACCGGGGAGCCGCACCCCAGAATGCAGAGGTGAATCCTCTCTTCCGCCATCACGCGAAACAAATTTTACTGTACATCTTGAGCGGAGGTACCGGAGCGGTTGTGGAGCTCACGACGTATCTCCTGCTGCTGCACTGGGGTATGTGGTATATCGGCGCATCGGTCATCGCGTTTGTCCTCAGCTACATCACCACATTCACGCTCCACAAATACATCGTCTTCAAAAAACCGGACGACTTCATGAAACATCTTAAGCGGCATTTCACCGTCGAAATGTTTAATCTCATTGCCACGAATATCCTGCTCTTCGTGCTCGTGGAGCACACGACGCTCGGCGAAGAGTGGAACAAGATCATCACAATGGGGCTGGGGGTGTCATGGAACTTCCTGCTCTTCAAGTTTTTGGTGTTTGTGTGATCAATTCTGGAACAGATTGTAGAAACGCCGGCACGGAGAGATGTTTCTCATGCGCCTCCCGCGCCTTTTTCTGCATGGCAGCGAATCCTTCATCGGTGAGCCTGCCCCACCTCTCCCCCACCAGGGCTGGCAACTGAGCGATATCCTCAAAAGGAACTCGGAAAATAAACGCATCGTAATCGATGCGGTCGCTGCACGGCAGCACGCAATCGGTATCGATGAGAAGTGGAATGCGCCCGAGACTCAATGCCTCGTAGAAACGATAGGAGAAGTTGCCATCGCCTTTGACGACGAGCGCCAGATCGGACTGCAGCATATTCTCCCGGTATTCCCTGCGCACCGTTTCGGGATCCATGGCAATGGTATTGCTGTGGCCCGAGTAGCTGCTGCGGATAATGAAATTCGTCGTGACTTGATCCTGATGCTCCAATGCCCGGATCGCTTCTCGACGGAAGCTGAGCCCTTTACGCTTGCTTCGAAGCACAGGACGCCGGCCCAAAGCCGCTCGCAGGTCGACGGCGACATTGAGCGCATAGGTGCCGAAACGATTTTTAAGACTGCGGTACTCCGCCCATCCACAAAAGCCGACCACGGGCTTCTCTCCTTTTTTTCGAATAGTTAATGATTCGCCCTGTAAAAGATCCTCCGCATACGCCGGCATCGCGATTTCCTCCGGGCGGCGGCAGTGTCCGTACATCGACGTTCGAAGGACAATGGCATTGGAGAGCGGCACCCGATCGGGCCGGTCGCCGTGCCAGAATACGATGACTTTCTTTCCGTGTTTTTTGCTGAGCTCTTCAAATTCCGCAACATACTCTGAATACTTCCGAAGTGTGGAAAAGTTATGCGCCAGGAGAAGGACATCGGCCTTCGCGGGATCGTCGGTAACCGCAACGAACGGTTCCTGAATCCCCCGGAACGCGTTATTCATGAAGAGAATCGCATCACGCTCTTCTTTTCCGAAGTTCGGATACAGAAGCGGTATAAGCGGGACACCCGGAAGCCGGCGCGTGTAGACCGTAAGCATGGGAACAGCGAGCAGTGTCGGCCCAAAAACGCTACGCTACAATACGGCTTCGCATGAAAATACTGACAAGAATTGTGTCATGCACATCCGTGTCGGCGTAGCGGTATCGCTACGCCGCTATAAAGCTATCCATAATGAAGTATATGTTTGATATCCTCGCGTAGCCGCATGAAACGCCCCTACCACAAGCTCCTGCAATACGCCTTCAAACGGTTTTCTGTGCTCAGCGCCCGCAGAACTGCCTTCCCGACAATCGCGTACTACCTGAAGCGGCTGGCTCTGGAGAGATCGGAGAAACCCGCGCTCTGCACCATGAACATCCTGCCGCCGATGATGACGGTGTGGTATCACTGCGCTAAAAAATTTGTAGGCGACAAGGCGGATATCTGGATCTTCGACTGCTCCGGAAAACTGGATCCCGCGGATTTTCCGGGAGCCAGAGTCCAGAAATTCCTGAACTTCTACGCTGCGACGAAGTGCGACGAGTTTCTGTACTCGATTGCGCGCAATCGCCGGCTCGGCTGGATCTGCGATGATGATATTTTCCTGCTTTCTCCTGAGATCGTTCCGCTGATCGAACGGGAATTTTCTGATACGCAAACGGCGTCTCTGAGCTTCCGACCCCGACGATGGAAATACACGATTGCGGGCAAGGAATATGAAGCCAGCAGCAGCTACTGTACGGTGATCAACCGGGATATCTTCTGCAACAAGGAACGCCTTTCCCTCAAGCCCGCCGAGGGCAATTCCCATTCGAGTAAAGCGGGCCTGAGGCGGTATGACACATTCGATAAAGCCAATGAGATTTTGCTTACGAAAGGGTACCAATGCCCCGTACTTCCGGAAAAAGAGCGGACCGAATGCATTGCGGGATTTTCGGGTATGAGCGGCGGCGTGATGCTTTTGAATTATTTCAAAACGCCGGAACAGACGATGGACTACTTCCATAGCGCGCCCGTGGAACGCTGGGGCGCCAACATGCTCCACGGCATTCTCGCCGCGATGCTCGGGATCTCTTGTATCCAGGAGCTCGCGGAGAACATCAGCGGCAAACGCTATCCCCTTCCCTCGCTTCCCGCCCGAAGCGATCTGGAAAAACTCCGCAGGGACCATGAACATCTGATCAAAAGACCTGAGGCTTTGGCGTGGATGGATGAGACATGTGAACGACTCAGAAGCACCATCTGACGATTTACGATTGGCGATTTATGATTTACGATTTGAAGCTTCTAATTGCAAATCGTAAATCATAAATCGTAATTCGTAAATCATTACGGGCATTCCTGTAGCACCACGTACGTCAACGGATGATTCTCCGTCACAAACAACTTAGTTTCATTTGGCTGTGGCCACTGCGTGATCCGGTAGTACGGGCATTCCGCGCTTTCGGGTTCCACAATGCGAATATCGCGCCGGAAGAACCCTTCCTTCTCGATACGAGCGATACTGGTAGAGACAAAAATTGCATTGCGCGGAAGAAGCTCGTTGGCGGTCTCCTGGGCCAACCGCCAGGTATAGAGACCCTCCGACGTGAGCCCGAGGTTCTGGGGAAGCAATCCTACCGTCCTGTCGAAGAGACTGTTGCAGGCGCCGTAGCCATAGAGGCAAAGGGCACCGAAATGGCTGAGGATGATTGCAGTCGTGATAAGCCACAACGCCGGCTGCCGGAATTTCGGGATTTTTTTTAACGCGTGACGGATTCCGACGATGCTAAATCCGATGAGGATTGGGTACGCCGGGAACGCAAACCGGATCGCCTGCACCCACCAGAACGACGTAAGCACCCAGACGGCAAGAATCCACAGGATCACGACTTTCTGCTTTCTCCATTCTTTGACGATTCCGAAGACCGCAAAACCGAAGAGGATCGGAAGGATGTTGTGCGACGGATCGAGGTAATAGAGGAAGTTTTTCCCGATCTGAAGAAGAGCGTTGGGCGTCCTCTCAGAAAGCTCTCCGGTGTAGGAGGTATAGAGCGGGTTCCCAAACACGCGGAAATTCCGGTAGAGCCAGAGCCCGAAGATTGCAGCCCCGAGGATGACTCCTCCGTAGGCGTACCACGAGCGGAGGTCTTCTCGGCGCCAGAGCACCAGAGCCAATGCAAACGCCCCAAAAAGCGGGACGCCGTTGTAACGTGCAAGAGAGGATAGCCCCAGTAGTACTCCCGAAAGCAGATACCATCGTTGGTCCTCTTCCGCGAGCAGGTACGCATAGAGCGCCGCCAGGAAGAGCGCCGTAAAAAGCAGATCCGCGGATCCGAGCATCGTCATCAGAACAAAACCGTGATGAATAGCAACCAGCGGAACAGCAATCAGCGCGACGCGCGGCGAGAAAATTTCACGGAGGAGTAGATAGGTCAACATCAGCGTGACCATGCCCGCAAGGAGCGTCGCGGTTTTCATGCCGACGGAAAACCCGAGCGCCGGAATGAACGGGTACGAGAGAAACGCGTGCAGCGGTAAGTGTTTGGCGTACGGAATATCAAATAGTTCATAGCGGCCGTGCACCCACAGGCTTTCCCCTAAAAACGCGTAGAACGCCGTATCGCTCAAAATGGGATACCGGAGCCCCGGAAGCCAGAGGATGAAAAGAAGCAGGCAGCTTCCGCCGAGAATGAGAGTGCGGCGCATGGGGACCATTATGCCCGATGGACCTCAAAATAGCGCCTGGATCGTAGCCGCAGGGAAGCAAAGACCCACACCCACTTAAACCAGTCCTTCCAGTTGATCTTTTTGCCCTCGGCCACGGACCGCGGATGGTAGGAGACGGGATACTCGCGGATGGGGATGCCGCGGCGCGCGAGCATCACCGTAAGCTCCGGATCGAAGCGGAAATCATTTTCCTTGAGTGGGAGCGTTCTGAGGATTTCCGTGCGCACCATCTTGTAGCAGGTCGGCTGATCGGTGAGACCCGTGCGATACAGGATGTTGCAGATCCCGGTGAGCATGCTCCCGCCGATGAAAAACGTGAGGTGCACGAACTGCTTCTGCTTCTTGAGCCTCCGCGATCCGAAGACCGCCGGAGCATCGTGCTCCTCGGCAAACTGGAGAAGTGTCGGGATCTCTTCGGGGCTGTATTCGAGATCCGCATCTTGGACGATGGTGTAGTGCCCCTGCGCAGAGCGATAGCCCACATGTACCGCCGACCCCTTGCCGCCGTTTTCCTTGGTGACCACGATATCCTCGGGGCGCGCGAGCGACCGGAGAATTTCGAGGGATCGATCCTTCGACCCGTCATTCACAAAGATCATCTGCGCAAACCCGCAAGACTGATGCAGCCTCTCGATGATAGAGGGGAGCGTTTTCTCCTCGTTATAGACGGGCACGACGATGGAAAGGCGTGGAGTGGTCACGGACGCTCCATTGAAGCAATTCCGGACGAATTACGCCATTATTTCATCTCTTCAATGAGACGTTGGACAAGATGCTGGAGACTGTGACCATTGACGACTCTCTGACGTAATTCTTTTGAAAGTTCTTTGCGCTCTTCCGGGGGAAGTTCAAGAATTTTGCGCGCCCGCTCTGCCATCTCGCTGTTCGATGCGATGCAGACCGGAGGAAGAACCCTGCTCGCGGCCTCACTGGATGACACAACGGGACATCCGCACGCCATAGCTTCAAGAACACATTTGTCGAGCCCGCCCGTGCACGCATGGAGCATGCAATCGGCACTTTGGAGAAGTGTGGTGGTCTGATCGGGGCTTGCCCACCCCATCGTGACGCGCGTGGAAAGATGCAGCTCTCTGATGATTTCCTGAAGACGCTTTTCCTCGCGGCGGTCTTTCTCGGTGAACGTTCCGCCCGCAATCCGCAGCTTGCAATGTTGCGGTAGTGAGGCAAGCGCGCGAAGCAAGACGTCATAATGCTTCACCGGCGTCACGCGGCCGACGGTCACGAGCAACCCTTCCTGATGAGAAACCCCCGAATCCGGGCGAAACCGCTCCGTATCGATGCCGTGTCCGACGATGACGTGTTTTTTCGAGTCGCGCGGAAGGCCGTAATCCGTGGCGCCAAACACTTTATGCACCATGGAGAGCGCCAGCGGCAGCGCCCATCCCCCGCCCCGGGCTTCGTACCACAAGTAGATGGGTTTGCTGAGTGTCGCCCACACGGGCCATCCGAGGACAACCCAGACAGGGGTCATGTGCACGAAGACGGCGTCATACGATCTGCGCTCGGCCGCAATCATTTTCCAAAAATGCAGGATCTGCTTCCACCGTGGGACTCCGCTTTCCTTTCCCAATGAGAGAACGCGGACATCATGGGACAATGATTGCTCTCCGACCTGCTGGCCGATCACAGTCACCTTGTCGCCGTGTTCTTCAAACGCGCGCAGCCATCCGTGGAAAAATCCGAGGATGGGATCAGAAGAGTCGACGCGTTGCGTGATGATAAGAAGGCGCATGGAATGGTTAAATGGCTGAATGGTTAGGTATCGCCTGCGAGCCATTTAACCATTTAACCATTCAACAATCGACTGTAGTGACCACTTTTCCGCGCTATCCCTTTCAGAAAATCTGCATACTTCTCGACGAGTTTTCCTCGCTCAAAGCGGTCGAGGATCTTGCGTGCAGCTTTGCCCATATGTTCGCGCTTTTTGGCATCCTTCAGCAGCATTTCCACTTTCGCCGCGATGTCTTTCGGCGACCCGTCGGTGAAAAGCCCGTTTTCCCCGTCTTCAATCACTTCGGGCATGACGCCGACACGGGTCGCAACTACCGGCATACCGCAGGCCATAGCCTCGAGCGCACTTCGGGGTCCCCCTTCACTCGAAGACGCCATGACAAAGGTGCGGGCAGTAAGGACGGCATCAAGCACGGCTTCGAGTGTGGGAAGCCATCCGAGAAACGTGACACGGTTTTGGATCTTCATCGCGTGGATGAGCTTCTGCGCTTCGGCTCGCATTGGCCCGTCGCCGATCACAAGAAGCCTGGCATCGGGGAGATATTCGAGCGACCGGATGACGCTCATCAGCCCCTTGTTTGGAACAAGACGGGCGCAGAACGCGATGTCGTAACTCTTCGGGGGTGCCACCGTACGGCCGATGAGGTCGTGGTCTAGGTAAAACGATGGGATAATGGAAAGTTTTTCTGCAGGGATGCCCCAGTGCCGGAGCTCTTCTTCGATGACCGAGCTCACTC
>JBBTVH010000122.1:0-2774 GCA_038063355.1 Patescibacteria group bacterium
AATTTCCTCTTCCCTATGCGGAAAATCCATCCATCATGTTTCTCGTCAATAGAACCACGGCAGATGTGCTCCTTTTCGATGCTAGAATCGTTTCCCAATGGCCAAGGCGCCCGCCATCACCAACCGGATTCTCCTGCAACATATGCAGGCCATGCAACAATCCCTTGAGAGCCGCTTTGGAGGGATGGAGGATCGCTTTGGAGGGATGGAGGATCGCTTTGGAAAGATGGAGAAACGCATGGGAAGCATGGAAAATCGCATGGGAAGTATGGAAAGCCATATCGGTTCCATTGCCTTGGATCTCAAAGTTCTCACAAAGCGTGTCGGAAATGTGGAAAATTGCGTGGACGGCATGGCTCAGGATATTGGCGGCATTAAAGACGCCCTCCAGCGCCTCTATACGCACCGCGTGAATGTGCTCGGAAGAATCGAGGCGCTGGAAGAAGTTGTGGGGATCAGCAATTAACCTGAAGTTAATACACTTCCTTCAGGTAACACTCCTCACAGTAGACAATCTCAGGGCGATCCGGTGCGTAGGTCGTCTCGATCTGCTTTTTGCATTGCGGGCACGTGCGACTGTAGAGCGTGTGGCGGTTTTGCACTGTGGAAAGCTTCAGGATACGTTCCCGGGGATGCTGCCTGGGGATCGGCAATCCTTTTTTCCGATACAACGCCAGCTCTTGGGGAATCAGCCTGTAGGGCTTGCCGCTTCCTTCGGCATGGATGGTGTAATTCAGAATATCGTCGGGAACGTCTTTGATGTCTTCAGGAAGACGCTCGGCATCGATCCCCTTAAGACCTTCCGGAAGCGACTGTTCGTAGTCGGACCATTGCCAGCCGCGCTTGAGCACCTCCTCTTTGGTAAGCGGATACCACTCTGAGGCCTTCGATTCGTTATACCCAAAGGATGAAATGGCGGCACTCGGGAAGCTTCCCCATTCTCCCGTTTTCTCCATATGCGCGATGATCTTCGGAACGAGTGCCTCGTACTCTTCCTTGGTGAACTGCGTATTGAAGATGCAGTACTTCGCCTTCTTGAGGCCGAAACATCCGAAGCAGTCGCTGCACCCGTGGCAGTTATCGCAGTAGAGAAGATGATCGCACTGGTAGGTGAGATTGCAGAACGCGCTCATTTTGAGGTCGATAACGTTGCAGCAATCGTACAGAAGCTCGCCGTCGCCAGAGCGCATCAGATCCATGCAATCTGTATTACGGTGGCCTTCATACGCGTAGCAACAATCTTCGAAGTGCTTCGCGTTGTAACCGTTATGCACGTTTTTCGAGTGAAAGAGATAGTTTCCTGTACAATTCTCCGAACCGATTTCCCAGAGATGCGGGACGGGAATGGTGAGTCGCAATGCTTCGACTTTTTTCTGGAATTCCTGACGGAACTTCGAGTCGGTGAGAAGGCGATGACGGGTCTTCTCATACTCTTCCGGAGTCACCTCTTTGTTCAAAATCCGATTCGAAGCGTTGCGCAGCCCCACGCAACCCAAAAGCTTGCTTCCCCCTTTGCAGTCAATGCAGAACATCGCGTCGGTGAGGTTAAAGCAGAGCTTCAGCCAATCACCGTTGTAGCAGTCTTCGGAGAAGATGCAGCTGTTGCAGAGTTCCATCCGCTCGCAGCTGAAGCAGTCGATACAATCTAGACAGTGGAAAATAAAATCGCTGAAGTAGACGTTCTCATCGTCGATGATGGAGCTGCACATGTAGCAGTTCTTATTCCTAGAGCTGTGGACGGTGTAGTCGGAGTTTTCGCTCTGCGTATTGAAAATACAGAGTCTCGGCACCGACTTCTTCAGCGCGTTGAACTGCTCGGCGAACGGACGGCTGAAATCAAATACTTTGCCGTACTGCAGCGCGTTCCAGTTATCGGACCAGAAGCACTCGTGGCAGAGCACCGGGATCCCCTTATCCGGCGAGTAGATGGAGATGACCTGCTTCTTACAAGACGAGCATGTGTTCTTGTAGTAGTTGCTGTCATTCCGGAACGCGAGCCTGCGCTGCTGACGGCACGTAGGGCAGTGGGTGGGTGGCGGGATCGCAATCGTTTTGCCGGCGATCATCGGAGAGAGCCTCTTGATGAAGGCGAGATCCTCCGTAGAAGTCTCAAACTGTTGCTTACAGGCGGCACACGATTGCTTCATAAAGAAAGGGTGGTAATTGTGCTTTCTAAGGTAATATTCTATACTAGACTAGTACAGTGTTCTTCTTCTTGGAACAACAGATATGCTCAAAGATTACCTCCGTAACCTCGGCCTCGGAGACAAGGAACAAGCAATCTATATGACACTTGCTGGCATTGGCGTGCAACCGGCTTCGGTGATTGCACGGAAGCTTGATCTTGATCGTGTGGTCACCTACAAACACCTGAAGAAGTTGGAGTCGCAGGGACTCGCGAAGGTCTACATCAGAGACGGTATACAGTACTTCGGTATCACCGGCGCCGAGGGGATCGCTGCACATCTGGAGGACCGAGAACAGATTGTCCGCGATCTTTCCAATCAGATCCCCGCAATTGAAACAGAACTCAAGAACATCACCCGCGGCGAAGGATTTATACCTACGGTGCAGGTGTTCCAGGGAAAATCCGGCATCAAGGCGCTGTTTCGCGATCTTCTCTTTGAAGCGAAGAGTGAAGGCGTCGTGCGCGTGCGGATGCTCACATCCAATACCTTTGATCAGCAGATGGGATCGACGACGCTCGGGAAATTCACAGAAGAGTTTTTTGAAGATGCGCAGAAAGCGAAGCTCGCGATCGAAATGCTCGAGGC
>JBBTVH010000123.1:0-1357 GCA_038063355.1 Patescibacteria group bacterium
GGACCGCGGGCATATCGGCGACTTCCGTGCCAGAGGCAAAACTCATCAGACTGAATTCCACACCGATCAGCTTTTCCTCGATCACCACCTTGCCGCATTCCGCGATGCATTCTTCGGCATAGCGGATTCCTTCTTCCACCGAGTGGATGTGCTCACCGCTGACCTTCACGCCCTTCCCTCCTTTGAGTGCGTCGTACTTTACAACAAATTCCCCACCGAAATCGCCCCGGATAAACCGGTCCATCGATTTGCCATCAGCCCTTTGGTAAGCCATAAACTTCGGGTACGAGTGGATGCCATACTTCTGCATCAACTCGCGCGCGAACGCCTTGGAGCTCTCGATTCTAGCGAGCGATTTTCGCGGCGCAATGCACGGGATTCCCTGCTCTTCCAGAAGATCGGCAAGTCCTCCGGCAATCGGATCATCCGGACCGATGACGGCGAATTCCGGTTGCTCTTCTTTCGCGATCTTGAGCACCGCGTCGAAATTCATGATGTCCATCGCCTCGTGGCGGTGTGCCAGAGCGAGCAGTCCGGGATTTTTATTCGGGCTTAAGCAAATCAGTTGCGGATTGTGGTGGCTTCGCGAAAGTGCCTCTGCAATAGCATGTCCTCTTGCCGATGAGGAAACGAGGAGAACTTTCATGACTTAGACCAGGGCCATCATCTTATTTTCATTTGCATCGTCTCCCGCCTGCTCTTCTTCGAATGCATCTCTCGTCTCATTACGACCGGAGCCCATCTCTTTGAGAAGTTTCGGTGTCACTTCCGGCGTGGGATATTTTCCGGTGAAGCACCCTTCGGAGAACTTCTCGATGTTGCGGTTGCCGTACTTGATCGTTGAGCGAAGGTCTTCGATGGTGTTATAGAAGAGTCCGTCCGCGCCGATGAATTTGCGGATCTGTTCGATACTCATGCCGGCCGCGATAAGCTCGTTCGTCGTCGGCAGATCGATACCGTACGGATCGGGGCTGATAATCGGAGGGGAGGCCGATGCAAAGTAGACTTTTTTGGCTCCGGCTTCCCGTGCGATCTCGACGATTTTCTTGCTCGTATTCCCGCGGACGATCGAATCGTCGACGATGAGGACCGAACGGTTTTTGAATTCCAATTCGATGGGGTGCAGTTTGAATTTGAGCGAGCGCTTGCGCATGCCCTGGCCCGGCATGATGAACGTGCGACCGATGTAGCGGTTCTTTACGAAGGCTTCGCGGTAACGCACTTTCAGCTTGTCTGCGAGACCCGCGGCGGCAGGGCGGCCGGTATCGGGCACAGGGATGACGGAATCGATCTTGATGCCTGCCTTCTTGATTTGTTTTGCCAGCGACTCGCCCATGCGGACGCGCGCCTTGTAGAC
>JBBTVH010000123.1:1367-20980 GCA_038063355.1 Patescibacteria group bacterium
CGTTCACGCCGTCGATCGTGGTATCCGTAGCCGCGAGGTAGACCCATTCAAAGAGGCAGGGATTGAGCTGGCCTTTGACGACCTGGCGGGAGTGGAGCCGGTTTTTGCGGTCGATGAAGACTGCTTCCCCCGGGCGGATATCGCGGACGAATTCGAATTCGAGCGCGTGGAAGACGGTGTTTTCCGACGCGATCATGTACTCCTCCTTCATGCCGAAGCGGCGCTTCCCCAGCTGCAAGGGGCGGATGCCGTGCGGATCCCGGAATCCCAGAATTCCCTGGCCACCGATGAGTGCGACTGCCGAGTAGGCCCCTTTGCACTTTCCCATGACGGTTTTTACCGCTCCGAAGACGTGTTCGGGCGTCAGTTTCTTCGGGTGCTGGTGGCGAAGCGCGACGGCGAAGACATTCAGGAGGACTTCGGAATCGGAATTGGTATTGAGGTGGTGGTACTCCCTCTCCATCAGTTTCTTCCGCAGCTCATTGGAGTTAGTGAGGTTGCCGTTGTGCGCGAGCGCGATGCCGAACGGAGTCGAAATGAAAAACGGCTGTGCCTCGAATTCGCTGCTGCAGCCCGCCGTCGGATACCGAACGTGGCCGATGCCCATGGGGCCCTGCAGGCGCTCGAGCGATTTGTTGTGGAAGACGTCGCGGACCATGCCGTTGCTCTTCTTCAGATGGAACTGGTCGTTATAGGTGACGATCCCTGCAGCGTCCTGGCCGCGGTGCTGGAGCACAATGAGGCCGTCATAGAGATCCTCGATGACGTTACGGAAGCCGGAGACGGCGATGATTCCACACATATTAGAGACGGGGAGAAATTGTTTGCTTGTTTGCTTGTTTGCTCGAAAGTGCTCGACTCGAGCAAACGAGCAAACCCGAAAACCAGCAAACATTCAAATTGGCCCTGCGAAAACGGATGCGCAGTGCCGGAAGAGTCGTAAAACTGTCTCCCATGGGTAAATTCTACGGAAATTCCGGGATGTCGCAAGGGCAACGCCTACTTAACTTTTCTCCGTCTGGCGTTCTTTCGCCCGGACACAGTTTCTGATTAAAGAGCACACCGTCATCGGGCCTACACCACCTGGTACCGGCGTGATTGCCGAAGCGATTTTTTCGACTGATTCAAAGTCCACGTCCCCTGTCAGTTTTCCGTCGACGCGGCTGGTGCCCACATCAATCACCACGGCTCCGGGCTTCACCATGTCTTTGGTGATCATCTTTGGTTTCCCTACTGCGGCGATCAGAATATCGGCTTGCTTAGTGATCGCTGCGAGATCTTTGGTCTTACTGTGGCAGACCGTCACGGTCGCGTCGCGGTTGAGGAGCATCACCGCGAGGGGCTTCCCCACGATGTTGCTGCGTCCCACGATCACCGCGTGTTTTCCCGCGACAGAAATCTTGTAGTGCTCCAGAAGCATGATGATGCCTGCGGGCGTTGCCGGCGGAAGATGTTCGAACTCCGTGGAGAGGAACATCTTTCCCAGGTTGTAGGCGCCGAAGCCGTCGACATCTTTTTTCGGGTCGATCGCGCGGATCACTTCGGGGACATGATCTTGGAGATGGTCAGGGAGAGGAAGTTGGACGATGAACCCGGTCACATCAGGATCAGTATTCAGCTCGGCAACAACCTTCAAAAGCTCCGAAAGCGTGGTATCAGCCTTCAGGTGCCGGTGCTCGCTTCGCATCCCCACTTCGCCGCAGCTTTTGATCTTCTGCTTGATGTAACTGGAGCTTCCCGGATCATCGCCGACCTGCGCCACCACGAGCTTCGGATCGAGCTTGGCGATTTTTGGCTTGAGATCGCGAAGAACGGATGCTGCTGCGTCGCGGCCGGAGAGGAGGAGGGTGGAGGGCATGAAACCTTCAAGGAAGGGCGTAAATAGTGTATAATAAAAGGATTTATGCACACAAACAAAGACATGCTCAAAGGGCAGGTTCTTCAGTCGAATTTGCTCTCCCCACAGCGCAAGGAAACACTTCTGAAAAAGCTGGACGAACTTCCGGAGGAAAAACTTTCTGCGCTCGCGTTGCTCTTGCAAAAGGAACCTGCGGTGATCGGTGAAGCGTGCGCTCATGTGATCGAGCATGCAGTGGAGTCCGGCGACACGGAGTGGCTGATGACGTTGGACGCCTATTTGAAAGACAGCGCGAAGAAGCTCCGCAGAGCGCAAGAAGGCGCCCATGACAGCGATGATGAAATTTTCCTCGAGCACTTCTTCGACGCCGCATGACGCCTGAAGCAACAGACCCCGGCTCCACTCAGCGCGCGATTGATGATGCGCAGCGCACGCTGGACCTCCATGACGGCAAGGCAGACGGCGCTATTGACCAAAAAGAACGTCAGACGCCAACGCCGGAGGATTGTGAAAAACTGACGAAGGCCTATATCGGAAGGGTCAACGAGTTCCAGGGCCGCATCGCCGACGTACGCAGGACCGTGGACGTTGCAAAAAACGCGCGGGGAGAATGGCAGGCGCTGGAACGAGCGTGTAACCACGCGGAGAGGGGACTTCTGGAATGCCTTGCGAAGGTGGGGCCACAGGAGATGCACGCAACTGTCGATGCGTTTGATGCGGAAGTCGCGGCGCTTACGGAAGACTTGCTGGTTGCAACGAATCAACGAGTGGAAGGCGCGAAGGCAGGAGAGCAAGCGGAAACTACACCGCGGCCCTTGGATTCTCTGCGGAAAGCGCGCGAGGTCGTCCGCGACAAGAGCGCAGCATTGCAGGTACAGATCGATGAATTGAACGGGAAGGTGTTTGTGCTCATGCAGCGCATCGTGGATGACACGAAGGGGTTGCACTACGGATGGAGGGATACGTTTGAGGATTTCTTGAAGCTCAATGCCAGAACTGCATCTTCCGGTTTCGCATCCGATGTGGTGGATCGGATGCTTCCGGACAGATTCGCCATTGCCGACAAGTCAATTCAAGATCTCGTGGACCAAATCAAAGGAGTCCGGAAGGAAGTAATAAAGCTTGCGAACCAGAAACAGATGCTTGATGGGACTGCGACCACGCTCGAGATTTCTCTTGGCGCCGGCGCAGGGATGGAAGCCCGTGAAGCGGGACGCAGCGAGGAGTACGACCGCCGCATGGCGCATCTGCTGGAGCAGCACGGGGAAGACTTGAACGGCGTCGATCCATCTCTCGCAATGCGTGCGATGGAATCCGCGCCGCGCCTGAAAGAACAGAATAAGCTGACACCCTTCGAGGAGGCATTGCTCTTCAAAAATCCGCAGTCACCGGACGCCTTGCGCATTGCCGTGGAACAGAAGCTCTCGGAATCTTCCGCCATTGATGTTCTCGACCAGGTGCGCGCGAAGCAGACCTTCCGAGCCGGAAACTTCGAAAAATTTTCACCCCGGTATGCCGAATACAACGGTCATGACGCGAGCTCCTCCATCCGCAGCGGGAACCGCACGAAGCTCACGTATACGAACGGAAAGGTTCTCGATGTCATCGTCACAACACAAGCGCAGAGAATTCTTCAGAATCTTCCCGCAGGGAAAGAGCCCGTGCTTCTGCGTCCCATCTCCTCGATGCGTCTTGTGCAGGAGGGATCGGGCCGTGGAGCACGACCTGTCCTGAAAAACGCCCCCGCGGATTTTATTGTGCAGCATACGGATATCGGATTTCTTGATGGCAGCGGAAACATTGTCCGTGATGACGGCGTCACGCCCGTGGATCTTTCCCGGGATGAGCATCGTAAGACGATTGAAGCACAGATCCGGAACCAGAAGGGCTTCCGGATGGAAGGGTACAAGCCGAAGCTGCCCCTGCGTACAATCGACAACAAGCCCTATCCGTACGGTCTCTACACGATCAAGACGCAGTCGGGACTTTCCGTCGAAGGCGTCACTGTCGCCGAAAACGCGATTGATTTTGTGAATGCAGATCCTCCGGAAGGTCAGACACTCGTCCTCAAGCGCATCCCCCGCCCGATTGATCTTCGTGCTCCCGATAGTGAGCAGTACGGAAGGGGATCACGCCAGTTTCAGAAGGTCTTGGGTACGGACATGGTGCGTAAGGAGGATCTCGCGTACGCGAATGTCGATGGAGACAATCTGACGACCCGCACACTGCCAAAAAATAGAGAGGACCTTCAGAAGCCTCCTGATCCGAAAGACCTCTCCACGGAGTCGGTACGGATATCGGAGAAGAAGCAGGAGGAAACGACGCGCGATATCCAGCGCGTGCTCGACCGCAACCCCGCGATCCGTGGCGTGAAGCAAGTCGCATCGACGGTGCAGCAGACCGTAGGTCACCTCCAGAAATTTCTGGAAGCAGGGCAGATCGGTTCGGCACGCGATTCCTTTGTGAAGTTCGCCCAGGACGAAGCGACACCCACGCTGAAGATGTTGGAAAATCCACAACTGCGTAACGATGTGGACGAGGCAAAGAAAGCGCTCCGGGCGCTGAAGGGCGTCAACGGCGTTGCTCTCGGCGGACTGGAGGAGCAGATCGACGCGCAGCTCAAAGCGCTTGACTCCTTCACGACGATGCTCACCGACGGGCGCACGCTGAATCTGCTCAAAACCATCACGGATGAATCGAAATTCGCAGCGGATACCTGGGAAAATTTCATCACAAACGAGCTTCCCGTGATTGTCGCATCGATCGTCGTCGCCTGCGCCGCCGCAGCGCTCATCGTCGCGACGATGGGAGGAGCGGCGCCGCTTGTTGCGGTTTCCGCGGGCACGCTCTTCTTTTCAACAGCAGGCGCGACAGCACTCGGTGGAATCGTCGGAGCGGAACTTGGAAAAGAAGCGGTGTACCAGGGACGTCAGATATTCGACAAGAGCGTGCGTTCCGGGGAAACGACATTCACGGAGCGTTCTCTGCCTGGAAAGTATCTCGAGGGGCAGCGCAAATTCAATGAAGCTACCGGGCAAGATGAAGATCTTGAGCTTTTCGCCGATGTTGTTAACCCTTTGGCGAAGGAATTCGCGTTCGGATTTGCAACGACGCTCGCCACGATGGGCATCGGGAATGTCGTCGGTGGGCAGCTCAGCAGAATTCTCCAGAATTCCAAGATGATCGAACGGCTTACGGCGCGCAGCGACGTGATGAAATCCGTCGTTCGCAGACTCACGCAGCTCAATACGCATGGAGGGAGTACGGAGCAATCGGCGAGTCTCAAAGAATCCATTCTGCGAGCGATAAAAACTCTCGGTGAGGAGTTCGGCGATGAGGGGCAGGAACATCTTTTGGAGCAGTTTTTGAATGAACTGGATGTCGCACTCGCTGCATCGGATGCCGTCGATGGAAAGCTCGGGTTCGGAACGGTGGCGGGAGTCTTGCTGGCAATCGCAAAGAACACAAAAATCGGCAAGGCTACGGTTTCCTACGATGTGAGGGGAAAAAGCCCCCAGGCGCTTGCTGCTCGCACGCAGGCGATTCGGGCTGAGGCGGAGGGGAACGGTGCGATTGTTACGGATCTCGGTAAGGGATACCTGAGCATCCGCCATCCGATTGAAGTCGACGGAAAGGTGCTGTACGAGACGGTGCAGATGGTGCCGGTGATGATTGCTGAGAATTCAACATCCGAAGGTGCGTCTCTTGAACAACGCGTGCAGGAAGTCGCCGCACACGCCCGTCAAAATATCGAGAATATCCGGACAGAAATCAGCTCCGAAACTGATGCTGCTAAGAAGTCCGATCTGGAGAAGGCATTGGCGAAAGCGGAAAAGGCGGAGAAAATTCTTCCGAAGTTTGAGGACGGTTCGGTTACTCTTCAGGAGTATCTCGGTATCCGCGATCTCAGCAAGTCTCTGAGGCTTTCGATCCAGGATCAGGAAGTGCTCGCGCGCAGGGTGCTTGAAAATTCCGACGTGAACGTGAACGACGTGATCAGGATGGACGACACGGTCGGCGTCGCGCGTTCTCTTGATCAAGAGACGGAAGCTCGATTTACGAGCACAAGTAAACAGGAACTTGCGAAGGATGCGAGCCTCGGCAGGGTCATCGGATCGCTGGAGGCGGCGCTCGAACGTGAAAATCCTCTGATGGGCATGGAGGAGATTGTTTCTGAGGTACAAAACCCGCTTGAGCAGACCATCCTCCGCGAGCTTTTGGGAGATCTCCGGGGCATCGAAAGCGAAGTCCTTACCGAGCGCGAACGTGCAGTTATCTTTCGCGAGAGTATGGAGTATCTCCACGACTACCAGGCGGCGATCGCCGCAGGAAGTTTCACGAAAGCGAATCCGAACGCTCACGATGTGTTCAAACTCCTACAGGATAACCAGCGCAAGCTCGCACATCAGACGATCGTCGACCGTAAGTTCCTCACGGGAAGCGATCACGGCGTGCTCCACGTGATCGAAGCGGACATGCGCGGCGCCATGGTCATGGCAGACCAGCTTGGCGGCGTGCTCACTCCGGAAGCCCGCGTGCTTCTGCATCAGGCGACGATCGATCACGATATGGGGTATACGCTCAACACCCTCGATACAACCAATAATTACTTTTCTCAAACGAAAGATCATCCGTTGTATTCCGGCGTCCGCACGACAGATACTTGGGCGCAGTCTCTGGAGCAGCATTTCGGGCCGCGCGTACGCGATATCTATCACACGGCGGTGCTCGATCACAGCGACGTCGGCAAGCAGACGCTCCAGGAGCTTGTGCAGGAAATCCGCTCACTTGATGCCTCTGATCCGCAGGATGAAGACAATCATCTCGCATTGCAGGGTAAACTCATCCGCAAGATTCTCGCGCTCGCCGACTGCTCGGGAACGACGGCAGACATCAAAATGAGCAAGCTCTTCATGGAGCCGGATCTTGTGGGCCAGATTGGCCAGCTCAAGGATCTCGATGACGTGCGCCAGCCGCTCAGGAAGCAGCTGGAATCTCTCCGTTCTGATGCTTCAGAGAAAGATCGAGAAGCTATTCACGATCAGATTGCCGCCATCGACCGGATCGCCTATGAAATCCATCAGCAGATGATGGAAATGGTTGCCGAACGGTATACGGAGAACGGGCAAGTCGTGGAACCGGGACTCTCGTACATCCGCGCGCTGGAGAAGAATTTCAACCCCACAGATCCGGGGTTCGCCGTGAATCGCGATTTCGGCAGCCACGCTGCGAGCTTCGAAGGGCTGAAGCTTGTTGATGATCGACCGAATCTTACGTACGGTGTGAATGATAACTTCCCGATCATTCTCCAGCGTCTCGGAAAGAAGACTGCGGTGAGCGCGCTTACCAAGGCGATGGACGACTTCGGTCTGGATCTCGGGAAAAAGCTGGAGGCAACAGTGGACGGCAAAGTCCGCGCCGAGTACAGCATCGAAAATTTTGCCGATGATCTTACCAATGTGTATGCAGGGAATGAGAAGTCCCTCGTCATCGAAACGCCACAAGGGCGTTTTGAGTTCGTGAAGACCGCAAGCGCGAGATCGCTGGAGCTTGCCAAGGCGGTGAACCGGACTCTCCAGCGTGAGGCTGCTGTGCACAGCGCCATCGAAATTCTTGAAAATCCAGAGAAGACCCACGATGAGCGCGTCCTGGTACTTTCGGATCTTAGCAGGCACTTTGACGACAGTTACGTGGTACAGGGGAAGCCTGCGATCGATCTCATTATCGCAGCATGCACGAAGCTTACATCCGCACTCACTCCCCAAGAGCAGCAGGAAGTCGCGCAAACGATCGCCGACATCATGCGCACGGTAAAGTACCAGGGAAGGGGTGTCCTGCGTAAACCGACTCAATCGCCTGCAATTGAGAGAAAAGCTGCTTAATGCTATACTTTCCTTATTCTTATGGTTCGTGAAACTCCCTCCACCTACGGCGAAATCCTCGAGCAATCCGCAGCGGAGATCCGTGTCATCCGCGACATCGTGAACAGCGCGAAGGATGTCTGTGCAAACGAGACCCAGCGCAAGATGGTCGCACTCAATGCGTCTTTTCTTGTTTCGGAAGGCAGAGTTTCGGAGAGTGCGTATCGGGAGATTCTGGGTCGATGCATCGCATCCGGAGATTTTACGGAACTTGCACAGACATTTCGTCAACATCAGCGTGCCCAGACCGAGGCGGATCTTCAGATGCCTGATCTGCCCGATACGGGAGATGATTTCTCTCCCGGACGGCAAAACCTGCAGGCAGAACTTCGGATGATTGACGCGGGTCAGGAGGCTATTACACAGCTCAAAGGCAAAAATCCGATCACAAATATTGGAACCCCGTCTCTTGCGCAGCAACCCGAATGGCTCCTGCACTGCCCGCTTGGTTGGAAGCTCGATGACATTTTCGCATCCGTGGACACTATTGCTGGGGCAACGCACGGAGATTTGGATATCGATGTCATTACCGAGGCAGCGAAGCAAAGAATGCGCAATGTCGCCTAGTCCATAAAGGACGCGATATGTTCTGCAACTTCTGCGATCGTGCCCGACGTATCCACCACAATCATATCCTTCGTCCGCGCTTTTTCATACTCTGCGTACACCTTCTTCTGAAACGCATCGACCTCGAACTGGTCCTTGGTCGCGCGCCTTACCACGCGCTCGGCGCAGACTTCATAGGGAGGAAGCAGGAGAAACATCACGTCCGGCTTCGGGAACGCATCATTGATCGATTGCAGCCAATCTCGATCCAATCCCTGAGCCGCTCCGTAGACAATCGTGGAAAGGCTGTAGCGGTCGCTAATCACGGTTTTTCCTGCGGCAAGTGCAGGAGCGATCACTCGTGCCACGTGATCGGCGCGATCGGCGCAGAAGAGGAGTTGCAACGCTCCGGGCGAGGGTAGGGGCATTGCGCGCAATGCCTCTACGTCACCGGACGGGGATTTCAGGATGCTGCGAATGAATGAACCAATGGGGCCGTCGGTCGGCTCTGCCGTGAGAACAACCTTATGGCCTTCTTTGGTAAGGCGATCTGCTAGCAGCTTGCTGTGCTTGGTAGTGCCGGCGCCGTCGGGGCCTTCCAAAACGATCAATGGCATACGAGGAGAGTAGCGGGAGGATGCTTGTGTTGGAATATTGAAAAGATTCAGAGGATTCAAAGGATTTAGAAGATTCAGAGGACAACTCTTTTGAATCACTTGAATCTTCTGAATCGCCTGAATCCACATCAATAACGCGTCTCCTAAAAGGGGCCATTTTGTGCTATAATCATGAGATTATGCGCTCCCTGACGCTCCTACGGCCGGAGGTTGCAATCCCCCTCATAGGAAGGTTCTTTGCCTGGTATATCCGCGAGCCCGTGCAGATCCTGAAAAAGGCCGCCGCGTATGCGCAAGCGTTCAATGCCATCCTCTCGATTCCGTTCCTGCTGCGCACACTTCTTTCCCCATGGAAGAACATTGTGGAACAGGGAAAGGGCTCTCCGATTGCGCGTTTCATGGAAGTCGCTGCGATGGCATTGGTGTCACGGGGGGTAGGCCTGGTGATCCGCACTGGTGCGATCATTCTTTCGCTTGCGCTTCAGATTGGACTCCTCGCATTCACCGTGTGTTATCTCGCGCTCTGGATGTTGTATCCCGTTGTTCTTCTCTTTGTGTTCGCACACGTCATTTTTGCTCTTGTCTCCTCATGACACCTACGGTTTCCCTTACTGGCACCAGAGGCGACATCGCGGTGGCATACCGTAAGGCGTTCTTCGGACCTCTCGCTCTCACTCTTCATGTCGCTGTCCTTGGCATCTTTATCCTCGGGATTCTCTCTGTGGAACATGAAGTCGCATTCATCGAGGCAGCGCTTCTGTACATCTTCTCGCTCGGGGTGGCACACCGCTTCTTGCACGAGGTGCTTTCTGCCGACCGCGTCATCACTGCGGGTGACCTTCGTGAAGCGCTTGATGCCGATCTTCTCAGTCATGTACGCAAGCCCTCTGCCGCAACTGCGTTCGATCTTTTTACTGCCTCCATCCGCTCTCGTCACGGCGCGTTCGCTCTGGCGGAGCTGGGTATCGATCCGAAATCCATTCTTGAAACCGGTCACAATGCTCTCGTAACCACCGATCCCCGCGATCTCATCACGGCTGCGGAACAAGCGCGCAGAACGACTTCCGATGCATGCATCACGGGGGCGCATGTCCTTGCCGCGCTGCTTTCCCAGAATGCAGGGCCTTTCCGCGACATGCTCAATCGGGCCGATCTTTCTACCGATGATCTGACGCATGTGGTGCGCTGGGGGAGCCTGCACGAGGTTTCACAAAAGCGTTCCCCGTGGTCTCCCGAGGGCCTCAAGAAATCCTTTGGCGGCATGGGCAGAAGCTGGGTGATGGGCTATAACAAAATTCTTGATGAGCTCACACAAGATCTGACCCATCAGGCGGAGGCATCCGCAGACATCACGACATTGCTTCATAGCAAAGAAACCGAGACGCTCAGCGCTGTTCTCACACGTTCCGCGAACCACAATGCGCTCCTTCTCGGGCGCAAAGGCAGTGGACGGTGGACGATGGTCCTTTCCCATGCGGTACATCTCCGGCAGCGCGAGCTTCAGACGGGATCGCCGCTCACGCGCTTGCTGCTTCTGAAAACACAGCGGCTGCTTTCCGGTACCGAACACCCCGACCGCGATTTCCTCAATGCGCTCGAGCGCAGGGACAAAGGCTGCTACGTCATCGTCATTCGCGACCTGGGCCTGCTTCTCGATGGTGGCGACAACAGACTGCTCGGTGTTCTCATGAAGCTTCTCGAGAGTCCGAATGTCTCCGTGATCGCGATTGCCGAACCGGAGGAGTATCACAAAGCGATTGAGAAGCACCCGGGTGTCGATACGCTTTTGGAAAAAATCCTCCTCGAAGAGCCATCGGAAGAGAAAATGATGCAGGTCCTCATGGAGGAGTATTTCACACTCGAGCGTTCTTCCCGCGTCACGGTTCCCTACAGGGCGCTCAAAGCGATCCTCGAAGGCACGAGCCGCTATCTTGGCTCGGCAGCATTCCCCGGAAAGGCAATCGACGTTCTCCGCGAAGTCGCTGCGCAGGCAAGCTCCCTGAAGCCTGCCGTCGTCTCGGAAGCGATGGTCCTCAAGGCCGTTTCTGTTCGCGCGCATCAGGATGTTTCTGCGGTGGGCGCAAGCGAGCGCGAGGCGTACCTGCACCTCGAAGAGCGCCTGAAACGCTGTATTATCGGACAAGACGAAGGAATCCATACCCTTGCTGACGCGCTTAAACGCGGCAAGGTGCAGCTTGGATCGCGCAATCGTCCCATCGGCACGTTCCTGCTTCTGGGTCCTACCGGTGTCGGTAAAACAGAAACCGCCAAGGCGATTGCGGCCATCGTCTTCGGGGCCTGCGATCACATGATCCGGCTCGACATGAACGAGTTCTCGGAAGCGTCCTCGGTCACTCAGATCACCGGAGGGACGGGGGACAAAGGCGTGCTCACACGAAAAATCCAGGAGCGGCCGTCGTCGCTTATTCTTCTCGATGAACTGGAGAAAGCGCACCCACACGTCCTCAATCTTTTCCTTCAGATTCTCGATGAAGGACATCTCATCGACAGCGACGGCGTAAAGACGGATTTCCGCTCCAGCATCATTCTCGCCACAAGCAACGCGGGCTCCGTTTCGGTCCAGAAGATCGTCTCGGAGCATCCCGATATCTCGGCCGCGGATTTCCGCAAGGAGCTCATCCAGGCGATCGTCGCCGCGGGCACCTACTCTCCCGAGTTCCTCAACCGCTTCGACGAAGTGGTCGTGTACCGGCCGCTCTCGCTCCCCGATGCCGTGCAGGTTGCCGCGCAGATGGTCGGTTCCATCGTCAGCGCGATGCAAAACGACAAGGGCATCACCCTCACGATTGCAGCGGATGCACTCGAGGCAATCGCGACCAAAGGCTACAGCGCCGAATTCGGCGCCCGCGCGATGCGCAGAGCCGTGCAAGACACGCTGGAGACGAATCTTGCGGATAGGTTCTTGCGGCAGCCGCCGAAACGGGGGGAGGTCATAACGATTGCACGAGCGGATTTGAAGATCTAATTGCGGTTGAATGCATAAAGAAAAAAGCAAAAAGGATAAAGTTGTCTTTATCCTTTTTGCATTACGCTTTCTGCGCTATTTACAGCCACACCCACACATATCACTAAACGCTTCCGTCCCCGGCACGCACGCAAACCGCACGCGCGAGCATTCATCGGGATCGGTGCTGACGTAATGCACATCGGGATCCTTTGCATCGGGGCACGAGCCGCCCGTGATCGGGGTCGGAACATCGAACGCGAGCGAGCCCTCTTTCTTCACCGTGTCCTCCGTGACACTCACGACTCCCCATTGCGATGTGGTGTAGAGAGATTCGCCGATGCGGACGATG
Source organism: Patescibacteria group bacterium (assembly GCA_038063355.1). Classification (GTDB taxonomy): domain Bacteria; phylum Patescibacteriota; class Gracilibacteria; order Peribacterales; family Peribacteraceae; genus 2-12-FULL-55-11. The sequence goes on from JBBTVH010000123.1 coordinate 13,627, forward strand.
CGGTCGATGTCTTTGCCGTAGACGTAGCTGCCAGCCTTCTGCCAGTCGGTATCGCTGTAATGCGTGACCTGGCCGCGGAGTTTGAAGCCGCCATCTAACGTGAGGCTGTAGACTTGTGCGCCCTGGAACACCGGCTCGCCCCAGGCCGAGGAAGGATCGCCAGACTGCTGGGCAGAGCTGACCTTGTGAATGTTTACAGGAAACGCGAGGAGATCTCTCTCCTTATCGAAGAGGAGAGCTTTGTGGTTATGCAGGAGCGGGCTTTCGGTGCCGCGGTCGCCGATACTGATCTTATGAAGCTCCACGGGGTTCTCGACGTCACTGACATCAAAGAGCGCGATCTTCATGCCCTGCTGCCACGCGAACTGTCCGTCTTTGGAGACTTCCGCATCTTTTCCGAAGCCAATGATGTGGTTTTCATCGTACGGATGCAGATAATCGCTGTAGCCGGGGATCTTGAGTTTTCCCAGGATCTCGGGATTCCGGGGATCGCTCATATCGATTACGAAGAGCGGATCGATGGTCCGGAAGGTCACCATGTAGGCGCGGTCTCCCAGGAAGCGCGTGGAATAGATCTTTTCCCCGGGCGCGAGATCCGTGAGCGAGCCCACGGTTTCCATGCTGCGATTGAGGACGTAGAGGTTGTTGCTGGATGCACGCGTCGTATTATTGGCCATCCATTGCTCGTCGATCGTCGTCGCGATGCGGAAGTAGTTCTCACTTGTGGTGAGCGAAGTCGAACCATGTTCGTCCATCGAGAATTGATTCAGGATCCGGCCGGGGACTTGCCCCTGCGCCTGGAAGGTCGCGCCGTCATTTGTGAAGTCGAACCGGTAGAGCCGCGTGCGCTGCTGCGACACATTCTCTGCCGCGTTATTCCACGCATACTGCCAGTCGGTCGCAGCGACGTAGAGATTTTCGAGCGAGGCATAGATGTTTTCGCCGTTGCCGAGAATAGCGGTGCGCTGCACATCAGAATTATTGTTCAAAGGAACGACACCGACGATCAGGTAACTCGGAGAGGGGACTCTGGGAAGAATTACGACGTCATTGCAGGGCACAGCCGCCATCGCCGTGTCTCCTTTTGCGGAATCTTTGATCGTCGGTACGAGGTCCATTTCTTTAACGGCAGTTCCGAGCGGAACCGGCCCACCCCAGTAGCGGGGAGACTGGTTCACTACCACATAGAGCTTGTCGCCGATCCGGCGCGTGCTCACGGAATTTCCTTCAAAAGATACCGTGCGCGAGAGCTTTGGATTGGATGCGTCACTGACGTCATAAATTTGCACCGTCGTATACGAACGATGATACGCCGGGCTCGGCCATATTGTGGTTTGTGTCAAAGGTCGATAGATCGGACCGTCCGGGTCCCATCGAGAACCGATGACAACGAGACGATCATCTTCGACATAGAGATCGCTAGGAGAGAACGAAGTATCCGCAAGATTGATTGTTGCAACGTTGCGGAGATTGCTTGCCGGCGTCGCATCGACGATCCGGATTTCCTGATTGCGCACGATGTAGAGGTATTCGCCGTCGGTCTTCACAATGTCGCCTTCGTCCACGCCTTCCACCTGAATATTTGTTTCAGAGTAGTCTGCTGATTTTGTATTAGAAAGTTCTGAAACAGGAGCACCAGCCTGCGGCGCCATTGTCGGCATCGCTTCTCCACGCATCAGCATGTTGTCTTCCATGCCGTACCCTCCGCCCGATCGCCCCGCTTCCTCCGTAAATGCCTGCAGGTCCACGCAGGACTTCGCTACCTGCGGCGTATCCGACGCGAGGTTCACCTGCATTTCCGGATATTTGACGTTCATATAACCCTTGGCCGGTTCATTCGTAATATCACCGCTGAGTCTCCACATCATCTCCGCCATTTCTCCGCGGGAGAGCTTTTGATCGAGGGTGCCAATCGACGGCGGAATCGCGTAAGAAGATTCCAGTGCGCGGGCATAGGGCTCGTACCAGTCGGAAGAGTTTTGTTCGATTTTCTGTCCGTACGCGAGTGCGAGAATCTTTCCGGCTTCCACGAAGTTGATTTCCTGTTCAGGCTTAAAGCTGCCATCCGGGTATCCCGAAACGATCCCCTCGGATTTTGCCGTACAGACATAGTTGGCGAACCATTCACCGTTCACGTCGGGGAAACAGTTCTTGAGATCGCTGATGTCACCACGGCTTTCGAGAACGATCTTTAAAAACTCCGCGCGGTTAATGCGCGTAGAGGCTTTGAACGAACCATCGCTGTAGCCCTCAACGACTCCTTGTTCCTGGAGCGCGTTAATCGCCCGGTTATACGAAGTCTTCGATGAGACATCCGTGAATGCGAATGCCGGTGCCGCTGCTGCGAAGAGGAGGAGGGCGGAGAGCCTGGCGGTGAGAATGCGGGACATAGAAAGGGTTGGAAGGGAAGAGAAGGCAGGAAGGAAACGTTTGATGCAAGTGTAGCAAGTCCCCCGTCTTGCTCTTTATTAAAAAGAGTAGTGTCAGGGGGACTTGATACCTCAGATGACGAGCAGGAGGGGGGAGTCTTACACCCTGACAATCTGTATTACGAAGATCGGAAAGGAAGGTTACAAAACCGAAGCAGAAGATATAATCTTCCGCTTCGGCTCCGATGCGAAATTTTTCTTAGAAATCACCCATTCCTCCTCCCGGCATAGCCGGTGCTGCCGGCTCGGGCTTCGGGATATCGGTAATACCCACTTCGAGCGTGAGGAACATGGAAGCGACCGAGGCGGCGTTCTCAAGAGCGGAGCGTGTGACCTTTTTCGGGTCGATCACCATGCCTTTCACGAGGTCTTCGTATTTCTCCGTGAGGGCGTTGTAGCCGAAGTCTCCTTCAAGATCCTTGATCTTCGAGACGACGACTTCACCCGAGACTCCGCCGTTTTGGGCAATATGGTGGGCAGGGGCGATAAGAGCGTTCATGACGATTTCGATACCAAGCTTCTCGTCTTCGCTCTTCGTTTCCTTCAGGAGTTTTGCGAGAGAGGGAAGTGCGCGGATGTACGCCGTTCCTCCGCCAGCGACGATGCCTTCTTCAGCGGCTGCGCGGGTAGCAGAGAGCGCATCTTCTACGCGGTGTTGCTTCTCTTTCTGCTCTACTTCGGTAGCAGCTCCGACTTTGATCACCGCGACTCCTCCGGAGAGCTTGGCAAGGCGCTCCTGAAGCTTCTCGCGGTCGAAGTCGGACTTGGTGGAATCAATCTGCACTTTGATCTCGTTCACGCGGTCCTCGATGTCCTTCTTCTTTCCCGCGCCGCCGATGACGGTGCAGTTGTCTTTATCGGCGACGACCTTGCGGGCCTTGCCGAGGTCATCGATCGTGGCGTTTTCGAGCTTCAGACCCACTTCTTCGGAGATCACGCGGCCTCCTGTGAGGAGGGCGATGTCTTTGAGGATTTCCTTGCGGCGGTCGCCGAAGGCCGGGGCTTTGATCGCAAGCGTCGAGAATGTTCCGCGGAGCTTGTTTACGACGAGGGTGGCAAGCGCTTCGCCATCGACGCTTTCTGCGATGATGACGAGCTCCTTGCGACCGCGCTGTGCGAGTGCTTCGAGGACCGGGAGAATTTCCTGGATCGAGGAGATTTTCTTGTCGGTGATGAGGATGTAGGGACTCTCAAACGCGGCTTCCATGCGGCCGGTGTCCGTGACGAAATACGGTGAGATGAAGCCCTGATCGAACTGCATGCCTTCCACGTACTCCTTCTCAAGTCCCAAGGTCTGTCCTGCTTCCACCGTGACCACTCCGTCTTTCCCCACTTCGTCGATGACTTCGGCGATGACCGCGCCGATCTCTTCATCTTGCGCGGAAATCGTCGCGACTGCGGCGTACTCCTCCTTTTTACTGACGTTCTTTTTAATCTTCTCTAGGAATTCCGTCACAGATTTCACTGCTTTGTCGATGCCGCGCTTGATGGAGATGGCATTGCTGCCCGAGCTCAAATGCTTGAGTCCCTCCTCCATGATGGCGTGCGCGAGGACCGTGGCCGTCGTGGTTCCATCTCCGGCTGCGTCGTTAGTTTTCGTGGCCGCTTCTTTCACGAGCTGCGCGCCCATGTTCTCCCAGGCGTTTTCGAGCTCGATTTCCTTGGCGACGGTGACGCCGTCTTTGGTGACGGTCGGTCCGCCGTATTTCTTATCGATGACGACGTTGCGGCCCTTGGGGCCCATCGTTGCCCGGACGGCAGCTGCGAGCTGCGTGACACCCGCGAAGATCTTTTGACGTGCTTCGGTACCGAAGAGGAGTTGTTTAGCCATGGAGACAGGGGGAATTGAAAATTGAAAATGGAAAATTGAAAATTACTTAATGACAGCGAGGACCGAATCGAGATGCAAGATCTTCACTTCGACATCCTTGCCGCTTTTGTCCTTGAGCTTCACATCATCCCCGGCGTATTTGCCGAAGAGGACTTTGTCGCCGACTTTGAGGAATTCCGTAGGATTGGCGGTGTCTTTACCGATGCCGCCTTTGCCAAGCGCGATGACCACGCCTTCCTGGGGCTTTTCACCGGAGGCTGTATCGGGAATCACGATGCCGGAGGCCGTAACCTGTTCTTTTTCCAGAGGACGAACGACGACGCGGTCGCCAATCGGATGAAGAGTCGTTGCGAGTTGCACATTGTCTTTTGCCATGGGATTGAAGGGGAATAAGGGAATGAAGGGATGGAAGGGACCGGAAATCACTCCAGCGTCGGGGGCAGCCCTTCGTTAGCAGTCGGAATTATAGAGTGCTAATTTTGGGAGTCAAGAAGTCCTAAATTGAAAATGGAAAATTGAAAATTGAAAATTATCCATTCATCATCCTTATATGCGCCGCGCACTCCCTTGGATCGGCATCATCACTCTGACACTTCTCGTCTATGCCCGGTCACTCGGGAATGATTTCGTTACCTGGGATGACAGGCTCCTGATTGTTGATAATCCAATTGTGCACGGACTCAGTTGGGCCAACATCGTCGCGGCATTTACCACCTATGATCCGGAGATCTACATCCCGCTGACGTTCCTCAGTTATCAAATCAATTACATGATCGGGGGATTACAGCCGTTTGGATATCATCTGGTGAATCTTCTGCTGCATATGGGGAATGCCATCTTGGTGGGTATACTTGCTGGAAAACTATTAAATGGAAAATTGAAAATTGAAAATGGAAAATTATTTTCAATTTTCCATTTTCAATTTTCAATTCTTGTGGCGCTGCTTTTTGCAGTGCATCCCCTCCACACCGAAGCCGTCGTCTGGGCCGCGGCACGCAAAGATGTTTTGAGCACATTCTTTTTGTTGATGAGTGTTTGGCTGTATCTGGGATCAAAAGAAAACACGAAGAAATATTGGCTTTCTGTAGCGGTTTTTGCGTTGGCGCTTCTTTCGAAGGTTTCCGTGATCATGTGGCCGCTTTTGATACCGATGCTGGATTGGTACCGAGGTGAAACAATCGCCGGAGTACCGCACCCGCGGAGGGGTGCGGCTAGGTCATTACAACGTGCAATACCCTATGCCGTTCTTTCATTGGTATTCGGCGTCCTTGCCCTCGGCGGAAAAATCGCGAATACCGGATTCCTCTATGAAAAAATCCTGATCGGTTGCCGTGCGGTTACGCTTCTCCTGCAAAAATTCTTCTGGCCCGTACATCTTTCGGCTCTGTATCCGTTTACAAAACCGATTAGCATCACAACCCCGGAGCTCGGCCTCTCCGTCCTTTTCGTCCTCTTCGTCTTTTTCTTCCTCATCTGGTTGGCATGGAAAAAGCACACCCGTCTCCCACTCTTCGCATGGACATGGTTTCTTCTCTTTCTTGCGCCGAGCATGACGAACATCCTCAAAGGGCATAACGAGCTACTCGATATCTATGTGACGTCCGACCGGTATGCATACCTCCCTTCGCTCGGATTGTTGCTAGTAGCTGGTTGGCTCGTTGCTCGTTGGATGCAGCGATATCCGAAGGCAGTATCTTCCGTTGTCCTTCTCGTCCTCTTCGTCTTTTCCGTTCTCTCCTACCGTCAATCCCTCACTTGGAAAAACACCCTGACGCTCTTCACTCATGTGAGTGCAGTCCAGCCGAATTCCTACGTGGCGTGGAACAATATTGGAACCGAGTACGTGCACCAGGGGCGGCTTAATGATGGGCTTCAGGCGTACGGCAAAGCGCTTGCGATCCGTAATGATGCAACTACCTGGTTTAATGTCGGCCAGATTCTGCGCGCGCAGGGAAAGATTGATCTGGCGATACGGGCGTATGAGAAGGCGGTCGAATCGAGTCCGTTAGAGGAGGATGCGAAGAGAGCGTTGGAGGAATTGAAAATGGAAAATTGAAAATGGAAAATTTGGTGTACGTTTGTACACTTGTTTTCTTGTATGCATGCTTAGATATTTATGTGATGCAGAAGCCAAATCTTATACGTGACAGGTCGTTTAATTTCTCGATTCGAGCAGTGCAACTTGCTCAGGAGCTTGATAAACAACGCGCATATGTCTTGAGCAAGCAATTTTTGAAATCTGCGACGAGCATTGGAGCAAATGTCGAAGAGGGGACACAGGGGCAGAGTAGAAAAGATTTCATATCAAAGATGTCTATTGCTCTTAAGGAAGCACAAGAGGCTCGGTACTGGTTGCGTCTTATGCATGCTACTAAAATAGGTGATCCGGTTGAAATAGCATCCCTAGGAATAGAAGCATCCGAAATAATTTCCATACTTGTTCGTATCGTGAAATCTTCCAGACATTCAAGGTAAAATAATTTTCAATTTTCCATTTTCAATTTTCAATTCCCCAAACCTCTTTCTTCAGCGTTTCCTCCCCAATCCACGGCAACGTCACCCGGTCCATCTCCGTACCGCTTTCATCGTATCCCCGCACCATGATCTGGTACACAACAACCGGTTTTACCGGGATCGGAAGTTCCCATGCAGCCCAGCCTAACCAGTGCGAACTGCGCTTCATAAGGCCGAGCGAGCTCCATTGATTCTCGCTCTTGGCGCCTTCCGGCACCGTCCACACTTCCATGCGTTTCATCTCGTAGCTTTCTGCGACGAAGTTTTTCTTGTCCACATCGAAGTATTCGATCCGCGGTGTGTCTGCAGACTTTCCGCGCATGCCCATGAAGATGCCGACCGCGAGCATCGCGGTGGCAACAATGAGGAGGATCCTGAGTTTGCGGCGGAGGTGTTTCATGTGCATCACGGAGGATATGGTAACTGGTCTTATCAAACCTTGCGCTTTTCTTTTTAGGAGGATGTGAAGAAGTAGAGATTTCTCGCGTGTACGAATGTTCTCGTTCTGATAGGATTTCTTCACACATCATGCCGATGTGGCGGAATTGGTAGACGCGCACGCTTCAGGAGCGTGTAGGAG
>JBBTVH010000124.1:0-4392 GCA_038063355.1 Patescibacteria group bacterium
GTGCCGAGCATCGTAACGGCGGGACCCGTGGGCAGTATTTCGCCTTTCTTCACGTTGACCTTGGTGATGACACCATCGACGGGAGCCGTGAGAACGGTATCGCCAATTGCGGCGCGTGCACGCAGCAGACGAGCTGCATTCTCCGCAACGCGTGCGCGTGCGGCGGCAATATCCTGAGGACGCGTTCCCGCTCTCTTGAGTTGCAGTTGCGCAGCGGCGATCGTCACGGAAGCTTCGTACGTTGCAATATCCGACATCGCGCGGTCGGCTTCGCCTTGCGCAGATGTAAGCGCAGATTCCTCTGCCGCAATCTTTGTATCCAAAGAAGCCGAGAGATCGCGGAGATTGTTGAGCGCGGCATCAACACCGCTTAAGGCCGCCTGGATAGAACCGCGTTCGGTTGCAAGGAGATCGCTGTTCGTATCGCGCACAGAGACGGTGAAGTTCGAGGTGATCGGAAGGCTCAGAAGAAAATCGTTGGCATGCCTGAGGGCATCGGCGACTCCAGCAACCGCGATGCGGGCGACAGTGAGATCCGAGAGCGCCTCTTCATAGTCTGCGGCGGTTGCAACAACGGGAATCGCGGCATCAAGCGCGATGGTCACACGCTTCTGATGATTTTTGAGGTCGCTGTATTCCGATGGACTGAACTTCTGGACCACGTCCTGCACGGCGATCGAATCGTATACGTCATTGATGGTTTTAAGTCCCGTACGTGCATCGGCGAGATATTCGCTCGCGGTACTTCCGGCAGCGGAGACCGTGCCCGCTAGGGAGATCTTCGCTTCACTCTTCAGCGACTTGAGCTTCTCCTGGGAAGATATCAATTTGCGTTCAGCCGTAGTCAGAGAGGTTTTCGCGGTATTGAGCGCCGCGCGCTTGCTCAGGAGTTCTGCTTCCGCGATCGCGATATCCTCCGGACGCGTACCTTCGAGGAGTCCGTTGAGATCGGCCTGTGCAGACTGCAACGAGGCACTTGCGGATGCGACATCGGCACTCAGGGTTCCTGCGCGAAGCGCGGCAAGCTGCTGACCGGCTTTGACGATGTCGCCTTCCTTCACACGAACATCGGCGACGATGCCGGAAGCGGGAAACTGGAGTGCGAGATCCTTTTCGGAGATGACGGTGCCGACGGCTTCCACGGTGCGCACCACATCGCCTCGCTTGACGGTATCGGTGACGTACTCCGGCTGCTTGGGGCGGGTGATAGCAAAAGCCGTAAGTGCGATGAGCGCTCCTCCAAGAAGGATGGACGTGCTCCAGACGGGATGGCGGCGCATGGGCCCGGGCCACGGGAGACGGGCAATGATCGCTTTCAGGCTTTGCCAGACGAGAGTGAAGGGATTACGCATGGGAATGTTCGATATGAAGGCAGATACGATGGCCAACTGTGAACAAAGAGTCAACGAAGCGGCCTGCTTTCTGCGGTGCTCTCTCTAGACGCTGGTCGGCGCCTTCTCTGTTACATGCATGAGGATCATCTCGATGCGTTCCATAGCCGTTGGCAGCCGGACGCCGGCATCAACGAGTTTCTGCGTGGAGAGTACGCAGTTGCTTCGCGCGGCTTTCGTCATGGAAAGCGCCTGTGCTTCCGTGAGCCGCTCAGGCCGCGGTCGTCCTTCGGCATCCGCGAAACGGCAGGCGACATTATAGAGAGAAACCGAACCGGGGTTCACCATGTGGAAGATTCCCGTCGCATGCTTTGCGATGAGCTGAGAGGTGCTCTCCAGAAAATCCGGGATGTAGGTGATGGAGTTTTGAATATCGATCACCCTAGAAAACTGCACGATCTTGGTCAGAAGATTTTTGGGATGGGTATCAGGAGAAAACGGCATACGGATACGCAGAATCAGGATTCCTCCTTTTCCGGCGACAGGGTCGGAGAATTCTCGCAGCATCGCATCGGTCCACTGCTTCGTGCGGGAATAGAAACTTCCCTGGAAATTCGGTGCATCGTCTTCGCCGTATCCCCTTCCGCCGTTGTCGCCGCTGAAGATGCATCCGGAACCGATGTGCACCCAGGTGATGCCGCGTTTACGACATTCTTCCATGAGGACTATGGGGCCGGTGACATTGCTCCGGAACGTCTCCTCTTTATGGTCCTCGCACCAGTCGACATTCGGCGTTCCGGTCTTCCCCACGCAATTGATAACGACATCAGGTTTCACGTGATCAAGCTCTTCGGCAATCGCAGCGGGATCTGCGATATCCACATTCGAGGGAATGGCATCCGGAAATTTCCCCTGCATCTGCATGCCGATGTAGCCCCTGGGACCAAAGAGGAGGATAGACATAGAGAAAGAATAAAGCATAAAGGATAAAGCATAAACTTCTTTTTGCTTTATCCTTTATGCATTCTGCAGCGCTTGGCTTCAGATCAATCTCCGTTCTATACTCCCTACCGATGGCAGCCAGACGCAGAAAGCGCAGGCAGAAAGCGACACGCAAGCGTGTGAAAAAGCCCGTGATTGAATTGGAGCCCTCCACGAAGCGCCACATTGCAGGCGCACTGCAGATTACTGCGGGAATCCTCCTGGTATTGGTCCTTCAGGGGGAGGCCGGACTCTTCGGCACAATCGTGGGACGCTTCCTGACCTTCTTCTTTGGGAAATACTCCGGCATCTTCGCCGCCCTCCTCATTGGCTGGGGGCTCCTCCACTGGATGACGAGCGAAGAGCATTTCTCCGTGAAGCGCTCTGCGGGGCTTGGGTTCTGCCTGTTTGCTTTCCTCGGCATGGCGCACATGACCGCGCCGATGGAAGATCTTGCGATCCATCGTGATGAACTCGCGGGAGCGATCGGGTTCATGGCAAGCTTTCCGTTTGTGCTCTTTGCCTCCCCTGCCGTCGGATTCACGGTTCTCGGAGCACTCTTCCTTGTAGGACTCTTCGTCGCGTTTGAACCCGATATCGCCGCGATTATTCAATACTTCGTCGAGAAGTCGCAGGAGATAAAGATGCCTGGGTTGCAGACGAAGACGCGCTCGCGGAAGAAACAGGAGGAAGACGAAGAAGACGAATGGGTGAAAACCGAAAAAGAGGAAGAGGACGAAAACGACGATCTTGTGGAACAGGACCGGGAAGCCCCGGAGCTCAATATCGTCCGGCCCCAGTTTGCGCAGCCCGTTTTTGCCGAGAAGCCTCTGAAGAAAAAAGTCTCGGCCGATACCATCGAGATGAAAGACACGCGCTTCGAGGAGTGGACCTTTCCCACGTTCGATCTGCTCGATGACACCAGAAGCCAGCTCACGGTGAACGACGAGGAGCTTAAGGTGCAGGCCCGCGGTATCGAAGAGAAGCTCCGGGAATTCGGTATCGAAGTGACGATGCGCGACGCCCACCCCGGACCGACCGTGACCCAGTTCACGCTCGAGCCTTCCAAGGGGGTGAAGCTGAGCAGCATCGAGACCTTGAAGAACGATCTTGCGCTGGCGCTTGCCGCAGAAAGCCTCCGCATCGAGGCGCCGATTCCGGGAAAGAGCCTAGTCGGCATCGAAATGCCCAACCGCATCCGCACGATGGTGCACCTGAAGGAGATCCTTGAAAGCCCCGAGTTCAGCCAGTCCACGTCGCCTCTTTCGCTGCCGCTGGGGCGGGACGTCTCGGGCAATGCCGTCGTCGCAACGCTTGAGGATATGCCGCACCTTCTGATCGCCGGCGCCACGGGCTCCGGAAAATCGGTCTGTATGAACACCTTCCTGGCGGCCCTCCTCTTCCAGAACGCGCCGGACCAGCTCAAGTTCATTCTCGTTGACCCGAAGCGCGTCGAGCTCATGCCCTTCGACGGCATCCCGCATCTGTTGACTCCCGTGATCACCGATTCCGAAAAGGCGCTCCAGGCTCTGCGCTGGGCCGTCGCCGAAATGGGACGCCGCCTTCACCGCTTCTCCGAAGTGGGGGCCAAGAACCTCGCGGAATACAACGAGAAGCAGGAAGAGGAAACCACGACGCTGCCGCGCATCATCATCGTCATTGACGAACTCGCCGACCTCATGATGCGCCAGTACCGCAAGGACACGGAAACCATGATCGCCCGCATCGCGCAGATGGCGCGCGCTACGGGTATGCACCTGATTATCGCTACGCAACGCCCGTCGGTGGATGTCATCACGGGTCTCATCAAGGCCAACATTCCCACGCGTATAGCCTTCCGCGTCGTCTCGGCCGTGGACAGCCGCACGATCATCGACAGCATCGGCGCCGACGACCTGCTCGGCAAAGGAGACATGCTCTATATGACGGCGGCGACACAGAAACCAGTGCGCATCCAAGGCATCTTCATTTCCACGAAAGAGACAGAGCGCGTCATCAACGCCGTGAAGATTGCCGGAGGAGGCAAAGTCACGGAGCAAATCGGGCTCCAGGATGAAGACGAAGAGAACGCGGACACCGA
>JBBTVH010000125.1:0-3710 GCA_038063355.1 Patescibacteria group bacterium
CCCCCTCCTCCGCTGGAGGAGGGGGAGGCGACGTTATGACAGTCCCGAATTGTTTGGCTCTTTCAAGATTGCCGATGTCGTGGGCAGCGAGGAGGGGGGTATCGGGTTTTGCAGATTGGATGAAGGAGTCGATCGAACAACCGATGTAGTTGTCGCCAGTGAGAAGAAGAACGTCGTCCTCAATTTTCGCGTCTCGAACCCACTGGGCGACTGCGCCAAGCGCGCCGAGTTTGTGGTCGTCGTGACGAGTGTCCTCGATGAGGATGGAAATTCGGAATTCGGAATTCGGAATTCGGAATTGCCATTGGTGAAAGGCATCTGCAAAGACCGCATTCGTACTAACAGTGATGGGAATATCCTTCGGAATGTTCTCGACGAGATGCGTGAGGATCGGCTTTCCCGCAAGCGGCAGCAGCGGTTTGGGGCGGGATTCCGTGAGGGGCCAGAGACGGGTGGCAAAGCCGCCGGCGAGGATGAAGGCGTGCATGGGGTCAGGATATCGCAAACGTTAGAAGGTTTGCTGGTTTGCTAAGTTTGCGCGTTGGACCAGCAAACGAGCAAACAAGATCACCAGCAAACATCACCGCAGGAACCAATTCCACCAGCTTCTGTGCGGCCGGACGACGGTCACGGGAACACCGTCGAGCGACTCCACCGATTCATCCCGCTCCACGATGCCGAAGACGGATGGAAGAACAATGTAGGTAATGCCGCGGTTGCGGCAGGCGGAGAGCAGGTTGATCGACTGCTCGAGATCACTTCCTTGTATCAAGTGCGTGATCTTTTTCTTCTCCAGCGTTTCCTCGAGCTTGTTCAGCTTTCCGAGAACCGGCACGCCTTCGATCTCCATATCTTTCACGCCGCGACCATCGAGAATCGCGACTGGCTTGAGTGCGCTCCTACGCTCACGCATCGTTTTCAAAAGCGCCCGCGATTCGCGCGTCACTCCCACAAGCAGCGTAGGGAACGCCGGGGGATTGCGGCGCAGGAGACTGCGTTCGATCTGCTGCCAGAGAATGTGCCATACCAGAGTCGCGCCGCCGCTCAGAACAAACGCATAGATAAGGAGCATGCGGCTGAAGAATTCCTTGTAGGTGAAGTAATAGCCGACCGTGAAGAGCGCTACCCCCACAAGCGAGGAATAGCCGATGTATGCTGCGTTGCGGATGGTAGCCTGATTGCGCGTGAGGCCGAACGTCCGCGTTGTTGCAAGGACTAAGAGCCATACCGGCGCAATGACGAGTGTCACAGAGAAAAATTTTCCGAAGAGGAAGTCCGTGGAAAGGATCGGGCCGACTTGCAGGAAATACGCGGCGCAATAGGAGGCGGCGAACACGCAGAGATCGGAGAGGAGCCAGAGGAGGAGAAGGATACGATGACGTTTCACAGGGATAGTGTAGACGATTTGCGATTGGCGATTGATAATTTGCGATTTCGCATGCGAAATCGCAAATTATCAATCGCCAATTCTAAATCGTTTATTTTGTCCACGTATAGGGAAGTTTCGTACTATCCCACGGCACCCCCCCCTCCCATTGGTGCGTTCCTTCCGCAATTGTCGTTCCGCCCGGGAACACATACGTCTCGATCCAGGCGAGCTTCATGGCGATCTTCGCATTGGTCTGTGCGCGCTTCTCGAACGCGCGGCGCTGGAAAATGTAGTAGGCGAGTGATTCGGAGAGGTCCTCAAATACGTCCCACGAGGCGTAGCCTGTGACAAAGTCTTCCGGCTTCATGCCTTCTTTCTGGACGTTATGGGACGTCCACGAGATCCGGTAGAAGAGAAGGCTCGGATCATCATTCCACATCAGGTCATTTCCGTCCTTGAACTCGCTCACGCCCGAGGCAGGAGTTCCCTGCAGACAGCCGAGGTCAAGTACGTGGCCGAATTCGTGCACGAAGAGCGCACGGAATTCCTGGTCGTCACTGGTCCGTTGCATCACGATGCTCTCTTTACCGGCAACGCCGCGTTGGCCGCTGTTGTCGTAGCGGACGTAGAAGTTCTTCAAATTATCCCAGCACTGTTTCGGCATTTTCCGCATGATCTCATTCAGAAGAATCTGGTCGAGCGGGCGGATGTCTGGCTGGGTGAGAACGGGAAGGATCGGTTGCTGGTTGCTGGTTGCTGGTTGCGGTTTTTCAGAGGAGGAACTTTTGGAGCCCGCACTCTTAACAGGAATCAGTTCAGCGCGGATGGCATGGGTGGGGATGCGCTTCAACAGGGCGTTACGGGCGATGAGCTTTTTTTGGATGGACCGGGTTCGGACGGTCGCTTGACCGGTGCTTCGGATACGCCCCATCCAGAACGAAGAGATACTTGCAGAGGGCCGCAGGTGTGATACGCTTTTATCCAGCGCAACGGGAGCAGCAGTTCCGAGGAGCAGAGGGCCGACGATAAAAGTGGTGAGTAGGAGTGCTCTCACGTGTGCTGAAAAGAAAGGAGATACTTTATACTATAATGTTGTATTAATGTCAAACTTATCAGATCCTAGTACATCCCGAGCCATAGTGCCCTCGGAAGCGCTTATACAGGCGGATTCTGGCGTTTCTACGGGCAGTGCTACTGCCACGATTCACCCCGGCCAAGTCCATACGGTGGCTATCGAAAAGCTGACCTTTGGGGGCTCAGGACTCGCCCATATCGGCGATTTGGCGGTGTTCGTGCCAAGCACCATTCCCGGGCAGAAGGTGGAAATCGTCATCACCAAGTTCCGTGGGAACTCCGCGGAGGCCCGCGTTCAGAAAATTCTCCGGAAAGCAAAAGACGAGATCATGCCCCGCTGCCAGCACTTCCACGATTGCGGCGGATGCCAGTGGCAGAACCTGCCCTACGACAAGCAGATTTCTTACAAGGAGGACATCATCCGCGAGACGCTTACGCATCTTACGCCGGTGGATGAAGACGTCCGATCCACGCTTGCCGGCCGCGTCCTCAAAATTATTCCGAGTCCGCAGGTGTATCACTACAGAAACAAGCTCGAGCTTTCCTTCGGATTTTCCTCCATGAGCACAGAGGAGAAAGAGGGGAAGCGCATTTACTTCGACGAAGGCCCGACGGTCGGATTCCACCAGCCTGGCAAATGGCAGACGGTACTTCCGGTTTCCGAGTGTCATCTCTACGATGAACAGATCGGGCAGCTTCTTTCCGATGTCCGCCGGTTCATGGAGGAGACGCGCCTCCCGGTGTATAACCCCAAGACCCACAAAGGACTTTTCCGCACGCTGCTGCTGCGGCGCGGCATCCATACGGGCGAAATGATGATCGGGTTTGTGGTGAAAGCCCGGAAGAAAGAACTCGAGCCGATCTTCCAGCACTTCATGCGGTTTGCAGGGCGCTCCGGGCTCAAGTCTTTGCTCGTCATCGAAAACATGAGCCTGAACGACAAGCCGGAGGAGCCCAAGGTCCACTGCCTTGCGGGCAAGCCATTCATCACCGAGCGCCTCTTCGATCTCACGTTCGAAATCTCGCCGTTTTCCTTCTTCCAGACCAACACCCTCGGCGCGGAGAAGTTGTATCAGGCCATCGTCGACGGTGCGGAGATCACGCAAAAAGATGTGGTGCTCGATGCCTACTGCGGCATGGGAACGATCGGGCAGTATGTGGCGCGTTTTGCACAGAAAGTTGTGGGCGTAGAGAGCCATCCGACGGCGATCGAAGACGCGCTTAAAAGCGCCGGTAAAAACCGCATCGGCAATATCAGCTTCTACAA
>JBBTVH010000126.1:0-18926 GCA_038063355.1 Patescibacteria group bacterium
GAGCTGTTACGCTTTCTTTAAAGGATGGCTGCTTCTAAGCAAACCTCCTGGTTGTTGAAGCATCTACACTACCTTTTCCACTCAGTATTCATTAGGGACCTTAGCCAATGGTCGGGGCTCTTCCCCTCACGACGATGGCAATTTGCTGTCACCGTCTCACTGCCGTCTGTAAAAGGCGGGTATTCGGAGTTTGTCAGGATTTGGTAGGTCACAAAGGACCCCCGCATCCAAACAGTATCTCTACCCCCCGCTGTATCAGACGACGCTGTTCCTAAAAACATATCGAGGAAAACCAGCTATCTCCGGGTTCGGTAAGCTTTTCACTCCAATCCACAAGTCATCCCAATGTCTTGCGATACATTATGGTTCGGACCTCCAGACGCCTTCCGGCGCCCTTCATCCTGCTCATGGATAGCTCACCCGGTTTCGGGTCGTATCCCAGCGACTAAGTCGCCCTATTCGGACTCGCTTTCGCTACGGCTCCGGCTAAAGACTGCCTTAGCCTTGCCACTGAGAATACAGTCGTTGGCTCATTATGCAAAAGGCACGCCGTCACCCAGCACCTTTTTGGTCAGGGGCGGTTGCAAACCACTGAAGTTCAGTGGCATGCAGCCGCGATTGGCCAAAAAGGTGCTGGGCTCCGACTTTTTGTACGCATCACATTTCAGAAACTATTTCATCCCCCTTCCGGGGTGCTTTTCACCTTTCCCTCACGGTACTATCCGCTATAGATCTCTGTACCTGATTTAGCCTTGGAAGGTGGTCCTCCCAGATTCGGGCCGGATTTCACGTGTCCGACCTTACTCAGGATACTTCTGCCGCTTCTTCCCCTTTCGTCTACGGGGCTCTCACCCTCTATGGCCGCCCGTTCCAGGGTCGTTCGCCTAGAGGAAGAAGATCAGCGTATGAAGTCCTACAACCCCCATAATAAATTACGGGTTTGGGCTGTTCCCCGTTCGCTCGCCACTACTAGGGGAATCTCGTTTGATTTCTTTTCCCTGGTTAATGAGATGTTTCAGTTCACCAGGTGACCTCCCCGCACCCTTGCGGGTTCTGTGGCACTCATTTCACTGTGAAACAAGTGCCTAAAAACCGGCAAGGGTGCGGGGTCATGGGACATAACTCCCATGGGGTTTCCCCATTCGGATATCTTCGGCTGGTAGCGCCTGCCTAGCGGCTGACCGAAGCTTTTCGCAGCTGGCCACGTCCTTCATCGGAGTACAGAGTCGAGGCATCCATGTGATGCGCATGAGTAACGTTTTTCAAATGCGTACTGTCCACATGCCACGCGCGGGCAGGAAATGCCCACGGGTGTATATGGATTTGCCGTGTACCTGATCAGGTACACGGACGCCCCCATTTCGTCCGCCTTTAAGAGAACGCAATGGGGTGCAAATGCAGTTTCATAATTTTCATTGTGCCGATGATGCGAAGGAACCGCGCTCCCCACCGGGGTATCACGCCAGCGGGTATCCGCTTCCAGTGAAGCGGATAAAAAAAGCGGGTGGCTTACGCACACCCGCAGAACTCGGTTTCCCCGGATCACGGGGCTACGAATCTTGCGGGTAAGCGTGTAGTGCCATAGGGCTCGGAGAGTTTACGGATAGGCCGTCTAAAGCGTCAAGGCATTTGAAGAAAAAGCATAGAAAATCAGGAGCAACGTTCTTGATAAGAAAACATAACTATTGCGTCGTCATTTCCAGCCCAAAGGGTTGATGGATCTTGTGGACCCAATCAACCCAATAAACCTAAAAAAACCAATAAACCCATATTATGCAGCCTCCAGCGAATCTTCGCTGCTCGCTTCAGCCATTTCCTGCTTGGCTCCGATTCCGGAAGCGTCGACCTCGGCTCCTTCCTCAATGCCCGCGACGATCTCGCCTTCGGTCTCTTCACCGGCAACCACGGCCATCTCGCTGATCTTGTCGTCGCTCGGAAGGATTTCCTCGGCCGCGTCTTCGGCCTCGACACGCGAGCTGAGTTCCACGTGCTCGACTTCCTCTTCTTCCAAGGTGACTTTCTCCTCCGGAGCGACTTCATCTTTAAACTTCAGAAGATCGACTCTGAGTCCGAGCGCCTGGAGTTCTTTTACGAGAACGTTGAACGACTCGGGGATACTGGGGCGGCGGATCGGCTCGCCTTTCACAATCGCTTCATAGGCCTTAGAGCGCCCGATCACGTCGTCACTTTTGATCGTGAGCATTTCCTGAAGCGTGTGCGCGGCACCGTAGGCTTCGAGGGCCCACACCTCCATTTCTCCGAAGCGTTGTCCTCCGTGCTGGGCCTTTCCTCCGAGCGGCTGCTGGGTGACGAGCGAGTACGGACCGACGGATCTGGCGTGGATCTTGTCCTCGACAAGGTGCAGAAGTTTGATCATGTACACTTGGCCGACCGTCGTCTCATACGCAAATGCTTCGCCGTTGCGTCCATCGAAGAGCTGAACCTTTCCGTTTGCCGGAAGGCCGGCGGCCTTCAGGTATCCGTCGATCTGCTCCGTGGTGATACCGTCGAGCGCGGGAGTCGCGATCTTGATACCAAGCACTTGGCATGCCCACCCGAGGTGGGTTTCGAGCACCTGTCCGATGTTCATACGGGAGGAAACGCCGAGTGGGTTCAGGATGATATCGACCGGCGTGCCGTCTTTGAGGAACGGCATGTCCTCGCGGGGAACGACGCGGGCGACGACGCCTTTGTTTCCGTGGCGGCCGGCCATCTTGTCTCCCACCTGGATCTTGCGGCTCTGGGCAACGAACACTTTGATCTGCTTGATGACGCCCGTTGGGAGTTCGTCTCCTTCAGAGCGGTCGAAGATCTGGACTTCGACGACTTTTCCGCCGGCTCCACCGGGAAGGCGAAGCGAGCTGTCTTTCACGTCCTTGGCCTTGTCGCCGAAGATGGCCTGCAAGAGGCGCTCTTCCGGCGTAAGTTCGGTCTCCCCTTTCGGTGTGATCTTGCCGACGAGGATGTCTCCTTCGTGGACCGTGGCGCCGATGCGGACGATACCGTCGGCATCGAGATCTTTCAGTTTGGCTTCTCCCACGTTCGGGATATCGCGCGTGACGGTCTCCGCTCCGAGCTTCGTGTCGCGGACGTCGGTGACGTAGGACTCGATGTGGATAGAGTCGAAGAAACCGTCTTGGACCACGCGGTCGGAAATGATGATGGCGTCTTCGAAGTTGTAGCCTTCCCACGGGAGATACGCGACGAGAAGGTTCTGGCCTAATGCCAATTCGCCGTCTTCAACGGAGGCTCCATCGGCGAGCACCGTGCCGCGATGCACCGTGTCACCGCGCTTTACGCGGGGGCGCATGTGAAAGCACGTTCCCTGGTTAGAGCGCTGGAAGGTGTGCAGGTTGTGGCTCTGCTTACGGCCGGATTTGTAGACAACGGCGATCTGTTGGCTGTCTGCAGCGACGACTTCACCGTCTTCTTCGGCAAGCAATGCATGGCCGGATGCGCGCGCAGCAAGACCTTCGACGCCGGTACCGACGAGTGGCGCAGAAGGTTTGATAAGCGGAACAGACTGGCGTTGCATGTTCGTTCCCATGGATGCCCTGGTGTTGTCATCGTGCTCAAGAAACGGTATGAGCGATGTGGAGATGGAAAGAATCTGCTTGGGCGACACGTCGACGTGCGTGACGTCGCGGACGTGCGCGAGCACCGGCTCGCCACGGCGGCGGGCGGAGACACGGGTTGTGGCGAATTCACCGAACGTGGATAGATCGGTCTGCGCCTGTGAGATCGTCAGGTGTCTCTCCTGCTCCGCGTCCACGTACTCGGTTTTGTTCGTGACATAGGGGCGCACTGGAACGGCCTTGGCACCCTGTTTCTTGAGGAACGAAATAATGGCGCTCGCCTTGCCCTTCGTCTCGATCTTCTCCCCTTCCTTCGCAACCACGCTGTGGCCGTCGCGGAGCGTCTGGTCGAAGATGCGGCCAACAAGCTTATCGGCGTCGAGCGGAACATCGTGCTTCACTTCCCTGTACGGAGTCTCCAAAAATCCGTAAGCGTTCACGCGGGCGAACCCGGCAAGGTGAACCACAAGACCGATGTTCGGTCCTTCCGGAGTGGCAATCGGACAGATACGGCCGTAGTGGCTGGGGTGCACGTCGCGGACATCGAAGGAAGCGCGCTCGCGGGAAAGTCCTCCGGGACCCATCGCGGAGAGGCGGCGCTTGTGGTCGAGCTCGGCAAGCGGGTTGGTCTGATCCATGAACTGCGAGAGCTGTGACGAAGCGAAGAACTCGCGCATGGCGGCCGTGATCGGGCGGCTGTTGATGAGCTGCATCGGGGTCACTGTTTCAAGATCCATGACGGTCATACGGTCTTTCACGATGCGCTCTGTGCGCACGAGTCCCACGCGGTACTTGTTCTGGACGAGCTCACCGACGGAGCGGATGCGGCGGTTAGAGAGGTGATCGATATCGTCCGGGACGCCTTCGCCGTTATTCAGGCGGATGAGTTCGCGGAGGATTTCCAGGAAGTCTTTCACCTGGAATACGCGGTGGGATTCATCGGTCTCGGTCTTCATATTGAATCTTCGATTCATCTTGTAGCGGGCGATGTGGCCCATGTCGTACTTCTTGAAGTCGAAAAAGAGCCCGTCCACGAGCTGCTTGGCATTCTCGGGAGTAGCGAGGTCTCCAGGACGGATCTTTCGGTAGATGCTCTGGTAGGCGTCCTCGAGCGTGCGCGCCGTGTCCTTGCTGAGGGTCGCGAGGATGTGGTCTTTTTCCTTTGTGACATCTTTGAAGAGATCGAGAATTTTCTGGTCCGTTTCAAATCCCATGACTCTCAAAAGCTGCGTGATGGGGATCTTTCGCTTGCGATCGATTTTGCAGGAAATGATGCCGCGGCGATCCGTTTCGATTTCGAGCCACACACCGCGCTTCGGAATGATTTTAGCAGCGTGGTGGCGGGGATATTCGGGCATCTTCGCGAAGAAGACTCCCGGAGAACGGACGAGCTGGTGGACAACCACGCGCTCGATGCCTCCGACGATGAAGGTGCCGATGTCGGTCATCAGAGGGATGGAGCCGAGGAACACGTCCTGCTCTTTGATTTCACCGGTCTCTTTGTTGATGAGCTGCACGTGGCCTTTCATGATCGCCTCGTAGCTAAGGTTGCGGTGGCGGCAGGTGTCGGGATCGTACTTCGGAGCATCGAAGGAGTGGCCGAGGATGCGGAGCTCCATCTTGCGGCCGGAGAAGTCCGTGATCGGCGTGATCTCTTCGAGCAGTTCTTTGACGCCTTCGGTGAGGAACCACTTGTAGCTCTGGAGCTGCATTTCAATGAGCGAGGGAACCATGGCGATGCCTTCGTCCTCCACGAGGTAGACGCGGCCGTCTTTCACCTGCTTGGGCTGGATCTCCGGCGGCAAATCTTTGCAGACCGCAGGCATGCGCCCGGCGATCGGAACGATGTGCGGAATGACGCGGGGCAATACTCCTTCATCCACGTGCATCTGGTATCCCTTCTTTCCGCCGAAATCCGCAGAGCGCCTAGTTCCCGCAACGGTCTTCTTCCCTACGAGTACGGCCTTCCCTGCGGCCTTCTTTACCTCGACAGGCTTTGCTTTTGGAGCGGTCCTGCCTGCCGGCGAGGCAGGGGCTGCCTTTTTTACAGGCTTGGGCGCGGCCTTTTTTACGGGCTTCGCGGGAGCCTTCTTTGTAATCACTTTCTTTGGCGGTGCCTTTTTTTTCGGAGCAGATTTCTTCACAAGCTTCTTGGCTTTCTTGGCCATAACGAAGGGGAGAAAAGCTATCCGCGTTCGCATCATCAACCGATGACCGACACACCGATAACGGATATACGAGTTTTCTGCAGCGCTCAGTACGCAATCGGAACCGCTGCGATCGAAGGAATTGTAAGCAAATCGCACTTCCGGTCAACTCTTTTCAACACCGGATGGGGATTGAGATTGACTAATTTTATTATTTGTTATGCAATAACCATATAAGGCTTCGTTACAATCCAGAAACTCCACGAGTTCCCTGCTGCGAAAAGGCTCCTGCAATTTTCGTAGTGCTCTTCCCTCGATCTGCCGGACCCGCTCGCGAGTAACCTTGAATATTTTACCGACTTCTTCCAGTGTGCGTGAATAGCCGTCATCCAAACCGAACCGTAAACAAATGATTGCGCGCTCGCGATAAGGCAAAGACTTTAGGACTGTATTGAGCCTCTCTTTCAACTCTGTGCCCTTCGCCCCTTGCAGCGAGCTTGCCTCTCGGGGGTCCTCGATGCATTCACCAAAACTGTCCGCATGATTGGCAACGGGCTGATCAAGAGACACTGGCTTTTGAGCCATCAGCAGGCACTCTTTCGCCTCATCTACGGATAATTTTGCATACTTTGCGATCTCTTCTGGCCTCGCCTCGCGACCGAGTTCCTGCAATAAATCGCAGTGCGCTTTTCGCACCGTGCTCATCATGGTGCTTTTGTTGACCGGCACGCGGATCATACGGCTCTGGTCGGCAATTGCCCGCGTGATCGCCTGGCGAATCCACCATGTTGCGTAGGTCGAGAACTTGAAACCGCGCTTGTACTCAAACTTGTCGACTGCACGCATCAGGCCGGTGTTTCCTTCCTGAATGAGGTCTTGAAATGCGAGACCACGATTGCGGTATTTTTTTGCGATGGAGACGACCAGCCGTAAATTGCCCTCCGCAAGATGACGCTTCGCTGCATCGAACGCCTTCCGATGTATGATTGCCTCGTCCACTTTGGCTTTCAGGGTCTCTGGATTCTCATGTGTGATATGCATCAGGTGCTGTCGCTCTCCTTGCAACGCATCGGCTTTTTCGCGATCCATCGCTCCTTGCCCCGGTGCTCCTTCAATGTTCGTTTGCAGGACTTGCATGCGGTCCGCGATCCGCTTCAATCTCGCAAAAATTGACTGCAATATACTGTCGCGCAGACGTAATTCTTCCACCAAATACGCCGCTCTCTCGCGACGAAGCATTAACCGCTTTTGTGCTTCAGAACGGTCTTTTGCAGCCGTAGTGGGGCAGATTGCAAGTTTGTAATCGGTGCGGCTCGCTTCAAGCATGCCACCAAGCGTCCTGAGATTGCATTGTAGATGGAGTGTGATGCGCTCCTTTTCCTCCATATCCGCTACCGCCACATTGATTGTCTGGTCAAGACGTGCATCGCCATTTCGCGCTCGCTCCAGAATACCAACAGCTTCGGTGACAACAAAATCGATTGCAAGTATTGCTCGGCGATAGCCCTCTCGGGTTTCCTCGACTGCCTTCGCAGCTGCTATCTCTTCAGGGCGTGTGAGTAATGGAATTTTCCCTATCTCCAAAAGGTGCAGCCGAATGAGATCGTCCGTGAGGTTTGAAGTATCTCTCTTGGAATCTTGTCCATCTTCAACGCCTGTGCTGTCGATTTTTTCTACAGAAGACATGGTGGCATATCTTGAAAGGATGACTGCATTTTGTCAATCCATCAATCACTCATCCAGACCTGTTGTAAGCCAATGAGGGAGTTTACGGAAGCAAGAATCTACGCTCAACTTCCTTCCAATTGATCACATTCCAAAACGCCTTCACATAGTCCGGGCGCTTGTTTTGATACTTGAGATAGTACGCATGCTCCCACACATCTAATCCGAGAATAGGAACCCCTTCGCATCCTGCTATTTCTTTGCCCATTAAAGGGGAATCCTGATTGCCAGTACTTTCAATTTTCAATTTTCCACTCGTCTCGGCGGAGGCCGGAGCCGAAGTCGGATTTTCAATTTTCACAAGCCACGCCCACCCCGATCCAAACCTATTCGCCGCCGCTGTATTGAACTGCTCCACCATCGCATCAAAAGAACCAAAGGAATCATCGATCACCTTCGCAAGATCGCCGGAGGGCTTGCCGCCGTTCGGACTCAGGATCGTCCAGAAGAACGAGTGGTTCGCGTGTCCTCCACCGTGATTACGGACCGCTCCCCTTTTGTCTTCAGGAACTTTAGAAAGATCGGCGATGACCTCCTCCACCGGCTTTCCCTCGAACTCCGTTCCCGCAAGCGCTGCGTTTACTTTATCGATGTACGTCTGATGATGCTTGGTATGGTGGATCTCCATAGTCTTGCTGTCAAAATGCGGTTCAAGAGCGTCGTAGCCGTAGGGAAGGGCGGGGAGGGTGTATGGCATGGGTGCAGTGTAGCACGGCAAAATTCTGTCTCTGGTGATGACGTGCCAGAAGAGGTGGAGTTTCAGGAAGTTTAAAAAAAGACCCCAATATGGGGTCCGATTACCCGGCTAGCAGGGAGACTCGACAACCTTATTATAATGGCCTTGCCAGAATCTTGTCAACGAGCAGCCAAGAAGTCACAAAATTGGAAGAAAATAAAATGCAAATATCGCGATCCATTAGCTCCATAGAGCAAGAAGTCTCTCCGTAAATTTTCTTGGCTGTACGATCGTACACTCGACAAAATTTGAGGCCACTTTAGTTTTACCTGTGCCGCCAATCTTGTGGGGCGTGGCCAGGTTGGCCGGGGAGACTCGACATTTTCCCCGTGGGGTTCGACCTGTCCTGAGCTTGTCGAAGGATTCCCCCACGCTCCACCAAAGCGGCATACTGTATGGGTGATGCGCCAGCTCTCCTCCCCGGCTGATCTCCAGGAATATGACCGATGGGTGAAAACCCACCCAGAGGGCACGCTCTGGCAATCACTGGAATGGAAGCAGTATCAGGAAGCGCTGGGTCGTGACGCTCGTATCTATAGAGATGAGGATGGATCTTCAGCCCTCGTGGTAATCGACCGGACGACGGGGGGATTGAGTACGTGGGATATTCCTCGGGGACCACTGGGAATTGAAAATGGAAAATTGAAAATGGAAAATTTTTTGAAAGAAATTACACAGTTAGCCAAGGGTGAAAAATGCATGTCGATATTTCTTTCACCGGTAAAGGAGGCTTCCATTTTCAATTTTCCATTTTCAATTTTCAATTCCCCCCGTACAGAACAACCCCCCGCCACCCGCCTGATCGACCTCACGCAATCCGAGGAGAAGATTTTGGCTCAGATGAAGCAAAAAGGACGTTACAACATCCGCGTGGCAGAGAAGCACGGAGTCATGGTCAAACGATCGAATGATATCGATGCATTTGCACGTCTCGCGGCAGAAACTGCCCGCCGGGATGGCTTCACCGCTCCTCCGGCCGCTCGATACAGGAAGTTCCTGGAGTCACTTCCGGGTGCCTTCCTACTCCTGGCCTTCCAGCCACCAGCAAACCCGCAAACCAGCAAACCCGCCCCTGTCGCCGGCCTCCTCGGCGTCCTCTGGAACGACACGGGCATCTACTACTACGGCGCCTCGGATTATGCGTATCGAAGTCTGATGGCCCCTTATCTCCTGCAATGGGATGCGATGAAGCTCTGCAAAGCAGCTGGATGCCATACCTATGATCTTCTGGGCATCTCTCGACCCACAACTCACGATCTCACCACTCACCATCCACCATCCACCACACACGACTCCTGGTCCGGCATCACCCGCTTTAAAGAACAATTCGGCGGAAGAGTGGTGGAATACCCGCCGGAGCAACAAATACTGCTCAAACCATGGGCAAACAAGGTTCTGCAATGGAAACGTAATATTCTAGGATAACATCACCAATCTAATAATGCGCGAAGCCCAGCACCTTTTTCTATAGCCATAGCTTGGGCTCTTCTGTAGATGGAAAAAAGGTGCTGGGCATGAATTTTTCTCTCCATTTAAAAAAAGCCCCGTACAAAGGGGCTTTTTTGAAAACTTCATCAGAGTCGAACCTACAGAGGGCAATACCTCCTCCCCGAGGAGGCGTAGAGACGTGCGGTTCGCACGTCTCAACGCCGTCCTCCAAGGAGAAAATACAATTAACCAGAGTAGCTCGTCGACTTGATAACCGTATCCGGGTACTCAAGCCAGCGGAAGGACTGGTTTGTGGCCTGGTCCTTGTCCTGCCAGACGATGTGGCTCTGACCGGAGGTAACACCGAAAGCGGCAACACGTGCAGTATCGAAGGACGTGATAGACGCCTGGAGAGTACTGTTCGTGCTTGACGTGTTCGGGTTGGTGATCGTCGCCTCGAGCACGAACGTCTGGTCGCTGCCCTGATCAACTTCCGTCTGCACGGAAGAGGTGGTCAGGTTGCTGCAGAGAACAAGCATCGAACCAGAGTGGGCGTATCCCGTTGCGAGAGCTGTACCACCGTCATCGTAGGCGACACAAGCCTGCTTCGTGGTCGCATCACCCTTGTTGTAGAACTTGAAGGATGAGGCGGTGATGGACACGTTCGTGGCGTTTACATCGAAGACCACACCGGAAAGAACGACGTCATTGAGACCGTCCTTGGTGTTGCCGTGAGCGGCAGCGGCGACCTTGAACTGACCGATGTTGCTGAGGCCGGTCTGGATTGCAGAACCGTGGGCATCAGGATTGGCGTTCGTGATCGAGCTGATCTTCGCCAACACGGAAACGTTGCCGTTACCCGTGATTTGGACGTTGGCGGCCGCGGCGGAGGAGAGACCGATGAAGATCTCACCTTCGGCTGTGGTGTCGCCATCGTTGGCATCGAGCGGGTTACTGGACTCGTCGCCGCGTGCGCGGACAGATCCGGAACCGGTCTGGCTCTCATCGGACTTCCGCGTCGGATCAATGAAGAAGGCGATGTGCTGGTTCGTGGTGGCTCCTCCAACGTCTGTCTTCATGCGCGGGCGGACGATGACGTCGATGTCCTGGCCTTCCGGCACGATGAGCTGGCGGTTCTGCATGCTTGTACAGAATGTCACGACTGCACCGGACGTAGCGCCGTACGTGAGGGAGTTGTGGTGATCCGTGCGGGTCACCGTGCGCTGGCCACAACCACCGGATGTAGCAAGAGCGAACGGAGCAGACTCACCTTCCTTGTAGAGTTCGAGACGGTCCACGGAGGACGCGTTCGACCCGGAGGAGGTGAAGTTCAAACCGTGGACGTCAACCGGCTCGCTCTCAGCGTGCATCTGCACGCGGAGGATGGCCTCACCGAGAGTTCCACCAAGGAGCTGGCGGCTGCGAAGCGGCGTGGAGTCCAGAGTGAGGAACAGGTCTCCCTGGTTCCTTAGGTTCCAGCGCTGCGAGCGGACCGTCGTAAAGACGATGTCACACGTCGTGGTGGCACAAGCTGCCGGGTTCTGTTGAATGTTACTGAGAGCAGAACCGTCATCAAGCTCTTCGGCTTCGACGAAGTTCGTGCTGCCCGTGGCGAATTTCAACTGCAACATGCTGTTGAGCGTGGTCGTGATGGTGCTGGAGACATCACCGTGCAATTCGAAGACTACCGTCTCTTCGGCGGGCACAACGTATCCGCCGCCAACAATGTCGGCGAAGGTAACGTTGGAGCTCTGCGATGAGACGCCGTCCTCGAGAATGGTATCGACCGTGCCGTTACCGTCGGTGTCGACCCAAAGCGTGTAGTTCTGGGCATTGAGCACCGAGCCGGAGTCGGCCGTGAAGATAAGCTTTGTGAGGAGAACGTCCTCGGCTTCGCCGGCCCTAGCCTCGAAGCGCAAGAAGCTGACGTTCTTGGCGTTCTCAACCGCCGTGTCCGTTTCGCCGATGCTCTTCACCGTGATGTTGAGCGTGGCGTCGGCGATGCGGTGGAAGTTTCCGGCGATGTTGCCGCGCGGGCGAACGTCGCCGACCTTGTCACCTGTGGAAAGACCCTCGACGCGCATCTGGTACGACGTCGAAGCTGTGGTCAAACCACCGAAGGAACAGGTGCTCGTGTTTGCTATGAGGGCGTTTGTGGAATCAAGAATATTCGTGGGTTCGCCACAAATGTGGATCTTGAACTTGTCACCGGACTTCGGATGAACTCCTGAACCGTTGTCGATGAAGTCCACGCGGAACTCCCACGTCTCCTCGCCCGTGATGACGAAGTCATCGAAGCGGTAGACCTGGAACGTGTCCGTGGTATCGGTGCCGAAATCTGCAGCACCAGTGAGGCGGAATCCGTCGATCGTGCGGCCCGTGGTCGTGTTGCGGATTTCCGCGTCCTCGAGAACCTCGTGAACGTTGTCGTACGTGGTGGATGTCCCGCCGCCGTTCGGAAGACCTCCACCCGTGCTGGTCGCTGCCTGCACGGCGATGAACAGGTCCTTGACGTCGATCTTCTCGCCACCAGTCTTGAAGCTGATGTTTGCGAGAATGGCATCATTGTCATCACGCGTGTAGTCCGAAGCAGCAGGCCCGTCGATGCTGATGGTGAATTCACCGGCGTCGATGGTAACCGTGTCCGGCAGGGATGCCGTCTCGGTGGGCAGAGCGACCTGCGAGCCATAGAGCTGGCCGTTCACTCCGTAGCCGTAGAGGGAACCGACAGCAAAGATGTCGGAGGCCTCTTCGAAGTGCATGATGATGGAATCACCGGCTCCGCCGGCGATGTCCGAGATCACCTCGAGCGTGTTCTTGTCACCCTCGAGAATCGTGAATGGAGGGTCGAAGACGAGCGTCACGAAATCACCCACAGACTGGGCGACCGTGTTCGTCAGGACCGTGCCGTCCGTGCGGCGGATCGCGATGTTCGTGTAGTCCCCGTCGGAAGCGGAACTGTTCTGCTCGAATGTAAGCGAGTAGAACGTCTGGTCCTCCGTGGAGTTGATGGAAACTTCGAATTTTCCGATGACGACGCCCGTGTCACCAACTTCCACCTGATCGGGGGAGACGGTGCGGTAGGCGATCGTGACAATTCCGCTCGTCACTGCGGCGATGCGGAAGGTGTTACCCCGGAGCGGGAAGTTGCCCGTGACGTCCAGCGCATTGCTGAAGACATCGGACGGAAGTTCCAGAACGAGGTTGTGCTCACCGGACGTAGTAGCCGTCGAGTTGAAGTCCGAAACGATATCGACCGTCACGGTCTCACACGGATCCACAACGAGCGCGGAGCTAAAGCGGATATCTGCAGTCTGGTCTTCGGAGTCGAGCGTGCGCTTGCGCGAGACACGGGCTCCGTTGATAGCGGCATAAATGCCGTCGATGTCGGAAACCGCACCAAAGCCCTCATGGAGGATCGTCAGATGCTCGACAGAAACGGAATCATCGCACGAAGCGGTGAGATCCGTAGAAAGCATGACCGCTCCGATGGCGCCCTTCGGGATGGTGTCGCCGACCGGATTCGCGGAGGAAAGGGAAACCTCAAGGATTCCCTCGCCCTTTGGGAGGTCCGTGTAGCCGGAGAAGGAAACGGAGTCAGAGACTTCGTCGCCCCCGTCCGTCATGACACCGTCGACCGCGAGCGTGTAGTCGTGGCCGGCGCTCATAGGCTGGCCGAGCGTGAGCTCGACAACGGAATCATCCGTAAGAGTGGCACTTGTGACCGGAACATCGCCGGCGTTCGTCACCGTGTAGTTGGAGACGTCCTCAGCGGACTCCTGATCGAGGGCCATATTGAACTCGACTTCGAGCGTGGTCGAAGACGTGGCCGTGGCCGACTTGACCATCGGCTCTGCGCCCGGATCCTCGCCGCCACAGTCGACACCGTAGGTCATACCCTGGTCGACGCGGTACAGCATGGTCACCATTTCAGCGCGGTTCATGTTGTCTCCGGGGCGCACGCGGCCCGTTGCATCGTCACCCTGGAGGACGCAGCTGTCCGCGGCCGTCTGAATGACGTCCGTGTACCACTGGCCCGACGGGTTATCGACGAACTGAGGTGCTGCTCCAGAAGCCTCGAGGTTGAAGGCGCGGACGATCAGAGCCGCAGCTTCCGCGCGGTTGATGTTGCTGGAGGGGCGTGCGTAGCACGGGTGCTTGCCGTAGCAGTTGTTGTCGCCACGGACCCAACCCTCTTTGCCGGCTTCCTCGAAGTAGCCGTAGTACCAAGCCCCCGTGGCAGTGTCATCAAAGGATGCCACCGCAGGAGGAGTGGAGAGAATGCCGCCGTTCAGCTCGACGACGAGCTTCACGAATTCCGCGCGGTTGGCGAGATCGCCAGGGCGGAATCGTGACTGAGTGGCATCGAGGTAGCCGGCGTCCACGAAGGACTCAACGGCATCCCCGAACCACACACCCGACGGGACATCGCTGTAGGCTGCAAGTGCCGTACCCACCTGGGTGAGGGCGACTGCCGCTACGGAGATGCCTGCGAGCGTTTTCTTGATTCGCAGAAAATCCATAAAAGAAATAAGGAAATAAGGGAAATAAAACAAAGTTGGTGCATCACCGCTAACCCCTAGGTATTTCCGGAAGCGTTTCCCCCGAGTCTCATGTGGTGAGTGGATATTCCACTCGCCTCCTTATATATAAAGAGATGTACGAGGACCCAGAGAAGATTGTTCGCTTGAGAGAAACACAGTTATTCGCACGATCCGCATACGATAATTCCCGCAGATGTCTGCAGGAGTACACACGGATGTGAATTCGTCTGACCATAGATCGAGAGCACGCCCCTGTCCTGAGCTTGTCGAAGGATACTGGCGTGCGGTCTTTGAATGGTAAGGCGAGGTGCCGGGCTGTGAAGGAGCGTGTACACGGGACCCTCTCCCGCACAGAAATGGGAGATGGATCTGGAGGACTCTAGCGATGGCGCATTTGCCTTCGCAAGCCTCAAAACGCTTCCGTGCACAGAGAAGAACGGGGTTTTGGAGGGTCTGTTACGTTTAGGGATTCATGTACAAATCGCTAAATAAGGCTCTGCAACGAGGTGAATCAGCATTTTGATCGACGAATTTTCCAGCAAAAGTGCCAATAGCAAGGAAATTTTACGTTAACTAAATTATGTTGATAGATTGTTGTAATGTTGTGTTTTGATTATGTAGAGGGTGAAGGGAAGATAACAAGTCGTTACTTCCTCTTCACTTGTGTTCCCTCACTCGTGTCCCGCACCTCATATCCCATCTCCGTGAGTTGATCGCGGATCCTATCCGACTCTTTAAAATCTTTTTTCGCACGCGCGGCATCACGCTCTAATGCGAGCGCGAGCGCATCTGCTGAAACTTCTGATGTCTCTTCTGCAAAACATCCGAACGTTTCCTTCATGATTTTTACAAAGCTCTTGCAAGCACCGAGTTCGTTTTTTCTGCGACTGAATGCCATAATTTCAAATACGACAGCAAGCGCTTCCGAAACATTCAAATCACGATCCATCGCAGCAGAAAACTTACGTACATACTCCTCTGAATCTTTTGAATCCTCTGAATCCTTTGAATCCTCCACTTCCAACATCCATTCCACAATCCTCTTCCGACTCGCCCTTGCCTCCTCCATCCCCTTAGGCGAAAACTTCAGATTAGTCCGGTAATGCACGGAGAGAAGGTAAAACCGCAAGTCCATCGGTGAATATCCATTCGCAACAATGTCAGGAAGAGTTAGCACATTGCCAAGGCTCTTACTCATCTTCTCTTCCCCCATCTGAATGCGCCTGCGATGCACCCACATCCGCACAAACGGTTTCACACCGAACGCAGACTCACTCTGCGCGACCTCGCACTCATGATGCGGGAAGATGTTGTCTTCGCCGCCGGTGTGAATGTCGATCTGGCTTCCGAGAATGGAAGAACTCATCGCGGAGCATTCGATATGCCAACCCGGGAAACCCGATTTTGCATCTTCTCCTTCTGTATGCGACACCTCGCCCGTGGCTTCCAGCCAACGTAAAATATGTTTTGAATTTTGTCCGATGCACCGTTTCCAGAGCGCGAAATCCGCAGGATGACGCTTTCCCTCATGCACCTCGACGCGCGCTCCGGAAGAGATCTGGTCGAGCGTGTTTCCGGAAAGTGCTCCGTACGGTGTCGGCGTTTTGCTCTCCACGGAAAAGTACACGGCATCCGGAAGTTCGTACGCGTGGCCGCTCTGCAACAATTTTTTGGTGAGGGAAAGTTGCTCCTGTATATAGTGACTCGCGCGCGGACGAATCTCGGGCTCCAAAAAATTCAGCGCCTTCTCATCCTCTATATATTGCTGCGTGTATCGCTCAACAACAGCCAGAACATCTTCGCGTGTGACAACGCCTGCAACATGCGACTTTTGTTTCGCATCTATTTTCAATTTTCCATTTTCAATTTTCAATTTTTCTTTCTCCGCCTGTTTCTCAATCTTATCATCCCCCTTATCCGCATCATGCAGCAGATGCCCGACGTCCGTGATGTTCTTCACGTGCCGCACTTCGTAGTGATGCCCAACTTCCAGCCACCGTCGCAAAAGATCAGCCATCAGGAACGACGCGTAATTCCCGATATGCGGCCTGCCGTAGACCGTGGGGCCGCAGGTGTACATCGTGACGACCTTCCCTTTCGAGTCGAGCGGCACGAAATCTTCTTCGCGTTTTGCCAGGGTGTTGTAGAGACGCAACGTTGTTGCGTCTCCGGATGATGGTGAATGTGCGTTGGCCACAATCCTATTGTAGAGATGCACGACCTATACGTCTCTACGGAACACAAAAAACGCCGGCATGCTTACTTTCCCAAGGGGGAAAATTTGCACACCGGCTTTTACGGAGTCAAGAGAATCGTCCCCTGGCTCCGTACTAATATGGGAGATCATAAGACCTCCCTGTTGTGCTCGTCGGGCCCACTGCCCGACGTTTGTTGGAACCTAGTCCATACCTCGTGCCGATTTACATCGACATCGCGAGGCGCCTCGATACCAATCTTAACTAGGTTTCCTCGGACTTCGATAATTGTGATGGTGATATTATCACCAATCATAATTACCTGACCCTTCTTACGACTGAGCACAAGCATCTGTCACCTCCTCCATGGAGAGTGACCCATCTTCTTATGAACGCCTGTTCGGCATCCTCGCCTTACAGACGCGTTCTGAGACGGGCAGAGGAAACATCATTGATGTTCCCGCTGCCGGGCTCTATTACATGTGAAAGAACAACGTAAACTGTAGCGTACAGTATATTGAATATCAAGTACTATTATCAAATTCTGTCAATTTCGCGCAGTAAAGCGATTAATCGCTGACGCACGAGGGGAAGCCACTGCTCGGGGCTGGTCATGCCGAGTGCCACCAATGCTTCGCGTCGTTCCACCGGCAAATGCGATGTGAATGCACTGCCCATAAGCGCATGGAACTCAGGCAGCATTTGTAACAGCCGCATCGCGCATTCGTGCGATGAAGCCTCTCCGGGTTTGATCATAGCGTTCATGCAAAACCGAATTTCGGCGCACTCGCGCTCCAGTTCCGTTGCAAGCGCGCTCGTCATGGCTAGCAGGGATGTCTGAAGTCTCCTGTGTCGCTCATCGTCCCGTGCGCCGTGGGCCAATACGGCGTCGACGAGTTCACGCATTTCCCGCGATACGGAGAGTCGGGAATCCTGCCATGAGACGATGGGACCATCGCTGCCTCGCTCTGTCTGATTCGGCTTGAAAACCATGAGAGTGCTACTCTAACTTTCTTTGAGCTTCCGTCAATATACCGCGGCACACTCTTCTACAGGTAAGCTACGCATGAAATCTTTCTTCCTTCATCCATGCCCCTCTCCCTCTCCGACTTCAACGATCTTCTCGGCGCCGATGCCGATAGTTTACTCAACCATAAGCCAAAAATTGCCTTTTCACGGCTGCATGTTCCGGGCCCGAAATCGTGGAAGGAAATCTTCAGCCAAAGTGACCGCAGTGCGGCGGTACAGAAGAATCTCGACGCGCTCTATGGCCACGGCAGGCTCGGCGGTACGGGGTACCTCAGCATCCTCCCTGTGGATCAGGGGATTGAACACTCGGCAGGCGCCAGTTTTGCAAAAAACCCCGACTACTTCGATCCGGAGAATATCATCAAGCTTGCTCTCGACGGAGGATGCAACGCGGTCGCCTCGACGTACGGCGTGCTCGGGATCATGGCGAAGAAATACGCAGGGAAAATCCCCTTCATCGTGAAGATCAACCACAACGAACTTCTGACATATCCGAATACGTTCGACCAGATCATGTTTGGCACGGTGCAGCAGGCCTACGACATGGGAGCGAAAGGCATCGGCGCGACTATCTACTTTGGCTCTCCGGAAAGCGGCAGACAGATCGTGGAGGTTGCTCACGCCTTTGCGAAGGCTCATCAACTGGGGATGTTCACGGTGCTGTGGTGTTACCTCAGGAACGGCTCGTTCAAGAAAGATGGAAAAGACTTCCACACGGCAGCGGATCTCACCGCGCAGGCCAATCATATCGGCGTCACGATCGAAGCCGACATCATCAAGCAGAAGCTGCCGACGAATAACGGCGGATACCTCGCGCTCGGCCAGGAGAGTTCCTACGGCAAGACCGACAAGCGCGTCTACGAAGAACTCTGCAGCGATCACCCGATCGATCTGTGCCGCTACCAAGTGGCCAACTGTTACATGGGCCGCATCGGACTCATCAACAGCGGCGGTGAATCCAAAGGCGCCTCCGATCTCGGCGATGCCGTGCGCACCGCGGTGATCAACAAGCGCGCAGGGGGCTCAGGATTGATCTCGGGGAGAAAGGCGTTTCAGAAGCCACGCGACGAAGGTATTCAGCTCCTCAATGCGATACAGGATGTGTATCTTTGCAAAGAGATAGGCGCGGCATGACGATTTGCGATTTGCGATTTACGATTGATGATTTACGATTTGTCGCCGTTCTTTTTTATCATGGAACCAAAATTATGGCTAGTGTAAGAGAAAAAATCATGCAACCTTCCACAATATGATCAGAAGCATATTTCTTTTCTTCTACGCACCAAAGAAAATTTTCGTATGGAAAGCACTTTCACTCCACGGCAACAATCGGATGTTCTGGAAACGCGTTGTCTGCAATTTGCCAAACAGGTACGTGAATTCCTGCGTTCGTTTTCACAGCAATCTCTGAGCTTCAAAGAGAAAGACCAAGTCACACGTTCATCCGGATCGATTGGAGCGAATTATATCGAAGCAAGAGGAGCAATGAGCAAAGCTGATTTTCTGTATCGAATAAAACTCTGTCGCAAAGAAGCTAAGGAATCGGC